>NZ_JADEWA010000292.1:0-6909 GCF_015207865.1 Dolichospermum sp. LEGE 00246 | reverse complement strand
GTTAGATGTGTATAAGAGACAGGGGTAGGGGAGGGAAGAACAGAAGTTTTTTCTGATCATTACCCGTCAAAATAAATTTGACGAACTACTAGTTGAGAGTTTAAAAATGCCAACTTGGCTACTGAGATAAAAAGACCCCTGCTAGAGTATTTAAGTAGTTGACCTGTGGGCTTTTAGGTTCTTAGTTTGAGATGCTGACAAGGCTATTTTGTGATCAGTTTAAAGATTGCCTACTCCAACTGATCACAACATTGCTATTGTTCTCAATCGTTCCTAAAACTCTTTATACCTCAGAAGTTTTACTTCTGGGGTTTTTGTTATCAGCCGCTTAGTAATGCTTCTACAAATTCGTAACTAGAAAATGGACGCAAATCTTCAATTCCTTCACCAGCGCCTATAAAACGGATAGGTAAGCCTAATTGCTGGACGACAGCGATCGCTACACCTCCTTTACCTGTTCCGTCTAATTTAGTTAAAACAACGCCACTGAGTTGTGCTGCTTGGGAAAATACTTCAGCTTGTCGCAGTCCATTTTGTCCCAAGGTGGAATCGAGAACTAACAGGGATTCAACGCGGGCATTAGGGGCTTTTTTATCTATGATTTTGCGGATTTTGCTGAGTTCGTCCATGAGGTTTTTCTTGTTTTGCAGTCTCCCAGCGGTATCTATTAATAGTAGTTCGGTTTCTCTTGATTGGGCGGCGGCGATCGCATCAAATACCACTGCTGCTGGATCTGTGTTTTTCCCAGGATTGGCGATAACTTCTACACCGCTTCTATTTCCCCAAACTTTGACTTGTTCCACAGCCGCCGCCCGAAATGTATCTGCCGCCCCAATCAGGCATTTATAACCAGATTTTTGGGCTAGGTGAGAAATTTTACCGATGGTGGTAGTTTTTCCCGCGCCATTGACTCCGGTAATTAACCAAATTGTGAGTTGATCTTTTTCCGGTGCAAAGCTGGGTTTATCTTGGTTTTGCAGGGGTGCATCTAGCATACCTCTGAGAATTTCTTTCAGATAAGCGATCGCTTGTTCCGGTGGAGTAACTTCCGCAAGTATTTTTTTCTGGAGCGCAGCAATAATATAGTCCGTTGCCTCTACACCCACATCTGCCTGTAGAAGTAATGATTCAATTTCATTTACAGCCGCTTGATTAAGAGGTCCTTGACCAACAATTGCTTTGAGTTGGTTGAGAATATTCCGTCGGGTTTTATCTAAACCTTGGCGCAGTTTTTTCAACCAAGTAATTTCTTCTAGAGAAATATCTTCGGCTTTTCTCCCTTGGGCGGCTAAAACCTTGGCTGACCACTTAAACCCATCATCAAACACCAGTTCTGGAATCTCGACTTCTGTTTCTGTTGGGTTTGTCAGTGTTTCTGGAATCTCTGTTTCTATCGCACTAGCAATTAATTTCTCCTGTTTAGCTTCTCTTTCAGCCGCAGCCCGTTCTAAAAAAGATAAATTAGCTGTTTCTAATTCACTGACAACATCCTCAGTAATTTCTGCTGTATTTGTGGCGATTTCTATCGGTGCAGTTTCTTCTTCTGCTTCAGTTTCTACTATTTCTTCAGTAATAGTATTTTCTTCAACAGCTACAGGTGATTCTGGTTCTATTTGTTGTTTTTCTTGAATATTTTTATAAGCAGCTTTAGCAAAAGCCAACAAATCCGCCGTATCTAGTTCGGTTGTTTCTGTTTCAGTTGCTTCTACTGCGGGTGTTTCCTCCTGATTTTGAGTTTCAGGAGTATCAGCAGATTCATTATTCGGACGACGAAACCAATTAAAAGCCATTGTAGTTTAATTAGAGGAGTTTAGGAGTATGGCTAACGCCACGCTATGCCTTCGGCACACTACGTGAACGCTATCAGGAGGTAGGGGCGCAAGCCCTGCGCCCATTCAGGAGTACGGCTAACGCCACGCCGCGCCATCAGGAGTTCAGGTGTTAAGAAAGAAGAATAAGGAATAAAGGTCTTACTAATGACTAATGACCAATTCAAACAGGTTGTTTTTGTTCGCTAACTCGGCGGAGAACACCATTAATAAAACGATGTCCGTCTTCTCCACTGTACCGTTTGGCTAGTTCTACAGCTTCATTAATAGCAATGCTGTCGGGGACTTTCATAAACTTTATTTCTGCGGTGGCTATTTGCAGGATATCTCTATCAATTTGGGCTAGACGGGTAACTTGCCAATCTACTAAAGCATGAGAAATATATTCTTCGATAGCTTGATGATTTTCACTAACGGTAATAATAATAGCTTTAGCGTAATTACGAACTTCCTTATCTTGATTAGCTAACTGAATTAATTCAGGAAAATCAACGGATGTACCTAATTGATTGATAGCTATTTGGGTATAGGAAATTGCCTCTTTCAACATAGTTCTAGCCGTATTTAAGTCAGCGGCTCTCGTTTCGCTAGTTAATAGGCGATCATTACTCCGTTGTAGTTCGCCTGCGGCATTGTTCAATGTGTCCTGTACCTCTAATGTGAGGGTACGGACTGCCCCTAAAACTAACTTAGAGACTAATTGCTCGTCTGATAGGGTTTCCAGTTTCTTGGGGTTAATTGGTAATTGGCTAAGGCTTAACAGAGCCAATTCGCGGGCTATTTGTTGGGGTTTACGACGTTGCATACAGTTGGGATGATGAAAAATATATGAGTTCTAGCACAGATGAACAATTAGCTTATCTATTTTTTGTTCACTTTGCTAGGTTGGTATCGAGTTGAGTTTCTATTTCGGGAATTTCCCGCTGTTGTATTTCTAAAGATGATCCTGCTGACAGTGGAGAAAGCTCTAGTGATTGAATATTAGGGGCGACTATACCACCTGACACAACTATCTTAAAAGCATCCTCTACAGATATAGAGAGATTAAGTACATCCTCCTCTGGTACTACTGCATACCATCCTGTGGTCGGATTAGGGGTAGTAGGAATAAATAGACTGATGACGGGACGGGATATTTGACTTTGGATTTCATTGCTAATTGCGCCGGTGACAAATGCGATCGCCCAAATGCCCGGACGAGGGTATTCTACTAAAACTACCCGCCGAAATTTACCATTAGAATCTTTTAGGAGAGTTTCCAAGAGTTGCTTAAGAGTTTTATATACCTGTCCTGCCAGAGGAATCGCTTGTAATAACCGTTCACCAAAATCTAATAACCATCGCCCAGCAATATTTCTAGCCATTAAACCGATAGCCAGAATACTTAATAATGGCACGGCTAATCCTACCAGTAAATTAAGTATATTCACTAATATCGGATTTAAGCCATCAAAGGGATTAAGTTGTTTAGGAACTTGGGTGAGAAAGTTAATTACCCAGGTAGCTATGGTAATTGTTAACCAGATTGTAGTTGCCAGGGGAATTACCACCAGCAAACCAGCAATCAGGTCATTTTTGAAGTCTTGTTTCCACCGTTCCATTCCCAAACCCCGATTCTCCTTCTTTAGCTTCGTCAAACTGTTGTGATTATTTTCCATTTCAGCAAATTAGTCACATTGGGAATATCAGCAACTGATGACAACAGGCTTTTATCATGGTGAGAAAATGCCCTTTGTCCTCTTCTCTCATCATAAAAGTCAAACTATCGCTACAAAAGTTCGCAATTTTCCTAGTTCAATGTAAATATAGCCATTAATCCACCGTTATGGCGGCTGGTAAATCTTTTAGAGTGTTACTTACAGATTAATGAGGTACAGAATCTAAATTCAAAGCCAGACAGCAAACCAGTTTTACTCCTGACTCCTGACTCGGTGACTCCTGACTCCTGCTGTATCTTTGTAATACTTGTAAACGATTGTTGCAAATCTGAGAGATATTATCTATCCTACCGCGCCATATCACCAAATGCTCACAATTTAGCCATGACTATTTTAAGTTAATGATAATTAATTTTCGATCGCCTCTCTCACCAAAGTCGCCAATTTATCTGCACTATTAGGAACAGCGATCGATGCAGCTTTCTCTCCCATTTTCCCTAATTCCGTCGGAGACTGCAACAAATTCAATACCTGAGTTGTAAATATTTCTGAAGTTAAATCCGACTGTTTAAAGGACAAAGCCGCACCAGCTTGAGTAAATACTGCCGCATTATAAGATTGATGATCTTCCGCCGCAAAGGGATAGGGAATCAAAATTGCTGGAGTACCGCAAACTGCCAATTCTGTCAAGCTACCCGCACCAGAACGACTAATAGCTAAATTAGCTCTTCGCAACAAAGCCGCCATATTATCATAAAAAGCCAAGGCGATATATTGAGGATGTTGAAGACTATTAATATCGGGATCATTATCACCCGTTAAATGGACAATATAAGCACCGGCTTGAAACAAAGCGTCCGCAGACTGTCGGACTAATTTATTGACAGCTACAGCCCCCTGACTACCACCAAACACCACAATTAGAGGCACACCATCAGGAATAGGTAAATCTAAAGTGTTATTAACAGACTCATCTAAAAACTGAGAACGAACAGGAGTACCCACATAGACAGTTTTTGTCCCAGGTAAATATTGAGTAGTTACATCAAATCCTATGGCCACTGCCTTACACCAAGGACCAAAAAATCGGGTAACTTTGCCCGGTAAAGCATTGGATTCATGAAAAACCACAGGTAAACCCAAAGAACGCGCTGCAATCACCGCGGGACCGGCAATATAACCCCCTGTGGTGAAAACTCCTTGGAACTTTCCTTGTTGCAAAATCCGTCTAACTTTAAGAATCGAACTGATTAATTTCCACAAGGTGCGGACAGAACCAAGACTCAAACCTTGCTGAAACCCTTCAACAGCAACCGTATTTAAAGGATATATCTTGGGAACTAACTGAGTTTCTAGCCGATTTGGCACACCCAGCCATTCAATATTGTATTCTGGCAGTTTTTCAGCCAATGCGATCGCCGGAAACAAGTGTCCACCTGTCCCACTAGCTGCTATGAGTAATCTAATTGATGGATTTACCATTCCCGACTATACCATTTATCTCCCAGTTTCATTAAGATAAAACAAATTCCTGATCTTGTATCATCAAATCACTAAAATCTTCCCTATGACTAAAATTATCTCCTTATTAATGAAACGTAACAAAACATTGATCACGAGTATTTCCCTAATTTCCAGTGTACTAGCAATTGGTTTATCCAGCACCTGGCAATTGGCACAAGCTGGTCAACCCGGAAATGCCCCTGCTACACTCACTAACCTATTAACACAAATTAATAATGCTGCTAATCAAGGTAATGTGAACGGTGTCATGGAATTTTATAGCCCTACATTTACTCATGGTGACGGTTTGAATCGCAAAGCAATGGAACAAGCCTTAACAGGACTTTGGAAACGATATCCCAAATTACGTTACACAACCAAGCTAGAATCTTGGAAATCGGAAGGCAATACAATTATTGCGGATACTGTCACCACAATTAGCGGGTTACCAGCATCAGGTAATAATAATTTAACTCTGCAATCTACAATTAAATCGCGGCAAAAAGTCGCAGGTGCAAAAATCGTTCAGCAAGATATTCTATCAGAACGGACTCAACTAACCGCTGGCAGTAAACCACCCCAAGTAGAAATTAAATTACCACAACAGGTAAAAGTTGGGGAAAAATATAGTTTTGATGCCATTGTCCAAGAACCATTAGGTGAAGATTTTCTCTTGGGAACAGCCATAGAAGAACCCATTCAAAGCAGCAAACTCCTCAACCCCACAATTGCAAATTTAGAATTTCTCAATTCTGGTGGACTCTTCAAAATAGGACGCGCACCCTCTACCCCCGGACCTCAATGGATTTCCGCTGTAATTCGCCGAGGTGAAGATATGACTATTATTACTCAACGGTTACAGGTGGTTAAGAAGTAGGGGATTGGGGACTGGGTAATAACTATTTTAACTGTTGGGTGCATTTAACTTTTGGGCGCAGGGCCTGCGCCCCTACTGGACTTTTCTATGCAAAACCAAATTGTTTTGATTACTGGTGCAAGTAGTGGTATTGGTGCTGCTTGTGCCAAGATTTTTGCTAATGCTGGTGCAAAACTGATTTTAGCCGCACGACGGTGGGAACGGTTACAGCAATTAGCCAATTCGTTAGATATTCCATCTGAGAAAATCCATTTATTAAAACTTGATGTGTGCGATCGCTTGGCGGTAGAATCAGCCATTGCTAACTTACCCTCATCTTGGAAAAATATTGATATTCTCATTAACAATGCCGGTTTAAGTCGCGGTTTAAGTAAATTGCAAGAAGGCGACTTTCAAGACTGGGAAGAAATGATTGATACTAATATCAAAGGTTTACTTTACCTCACCCGTTATGTTGTACCGGGTATGGTAGAACGGAATCATGGTCATGTTATCAATATTGGTTCTATCGCCGGACATCAAACCTATCCTGGGGGTAATGTTTATTGTGGGACAAAAGCCGCCGTTAAAGCCATTTCTGAAGGCTTAAAACAAGACCTTTTAGGAACTCCCGTGCGAGTGACATCTGTAGATCCTGGTATGGTAGAAACAGAATTTAGTCAAGTCCGGTTTCATGGTGATACAGAACGGGCGAAAAAGGTGTATGCAGGTGTTAACCCCCTAACTCCTGATGATGTAGCTGATGTGATCTTTTTCTGTGCCACTAGAGCCAGTCACGTTAATATTAACGAAGTCATACTTATGCCAGTTGACCAAGCCAGTGCTACCTTAGTAAATCGGCAGCTTTGAACTCAATCCTCATTCCCAGTCGGAGTCTAGAACTGTAAAAATCAAAATCCCACAGATTCTTCACTCCTGCCCTTTGCCTCTTGCCATAACGACAATTTTCAATGCCAACCTACTTAAGTAAATTAAAAAGAAATAGGGTAATTTTTTGTATAATTACGAATTTAAAAACTTAAAAATTTAATTACTTCATATC
>NZ_JADEWA010000031.1:0-23473 GCF_015207865.1 Dolichospermum sp. LEGE 00246 | reverse complement strand
TTGTATAAGAGACAGGGGCTGGGGAGGGGTTTATTCCAACTCTCAACCAACTTTTCCGCTAACTGACGACAACTTTCCACCAAAAACGCCCCCGAACCCATAGCCAAATCACAAATCTTCAACTCTAAAATCTGCTCAGGTGTGGGGTTTTCTCCGAAAGCCTCTAAAATCGGTCTGAGAGTTTCCTTAACTATCGGCTCAGTCAACGCACGGGGGGTATAATGAGAACCACTGCGCCGCCGTTCTTCCCCTGGTTGCAAATACAGCGAACCCACAGGCATTAAACTCGGTGTTTTCGGTGATACCTTGCGTCCTAACGCTGCTATGATATCTTCTGCTGTGTGCGCGGCTTTTAACTCCGTCAGGGATTTACCAGTAACTTCACAACCTGCAATATCCTTTAAATATTTAGCCCGTTCCCCGGCTTTGGTTTTGAGAACCTCTTCAACACTAACCACCACCGTCACCGAAGATTTAGAACCTTTGGGTTTACTCCAAACACCGATAGCAGGGCTATTTGCTCTTTCTACTTCATAGCCCATAACCGCTTCATAAACAAACAGAGCCAATTTGCTCAACATCCAAAGCCCGGTAAGATAGGCGTTCTCCGTCCAAGATCAGTAACCCTTGTAGTACCCTGTGAATTACCCCGTCAGAGACGCGAGGCGGTTCTATACTTGCCCCTGATTGATATTTTGTAGACTGGGGACGACCTTCTAAAAAGGGATATTCATCAGGATCAAAGAGTTGTCCATGACGAGCAGGTAAGTATAAATCAGCGTGACCCCCACCTTCATAAACTAAACGAAACAGACTCAGCAACCACGCCCAAGCACCATATCGCTGATCCATTGTATCTGGATAATTGCCGGCATCTTCTCGCAAGCGATCGTAAAGTCCACTCACGGAATAATAACGGGTATAAACTGCATCTTGAGACATCAAGCCCCGGTCTTCAGCGTAAAGCAGGAATACCAACCGCAGCAAAACGGTAATCAGTCCACCATAAATGTGCTGGGGGTTTGTGGCGGCGATGTCATCTAGTAAGCGGCTGTTAGTTGTGGCATCTGCTGTCTGGAAGCCCCGCAGTAAATCCCATAATGCCTCTAATACCTGTTCTGCCAGCTTGATAGAGACATCATTTTGATATTTCCGACTTTTTTCGAGGATGGCAGGTAAACGCCTGTCTGTGGGGACATTAAACAGGCGTTCGGCTGAGAGCAACATCTCCATTGCTCCCAAAATCAGCCGCCCCGATACTTCACACATCGCTTGGACAGGAAAGGTCAGGTGTCCTGATGATTCTCCTGGTGGCGCATAAACTAACCGTAATTCTGTACCGTTACACAATAGCCCGATGTAAACTTTGGTTTCTTTTAACAGCCGTTCAAATTTAGATTGGGGGCTGGCGTGCCAAGCCGTAGATTTACTATCCTCTGCTCCGGCGTTGTCAAGTTCAGTACCAGGATTCAATACTTGAATTAGCATCATCCAGCCACCATTGGGGTTGGGGACAGCGTAAGTCGGTATTAAAGTTTCTTGATAATCTGGGAGAGCGATCGCTAATTCTGCGGGACTGTCAACTAAATCTGCTGTTTCCCAACCTAAAACATTGATAGCAAAGGCGGAAAAATCGGTAATGCAAAAGCGTTCATTTTCGCTGTCACCGGGCAAAGCTGTACTACTGGCAACTGCTTGTAATATTTGTTGCAATTCTACTACGTTGCGGTTAACCACCGCTTGGGCTGCTGACAATGCGGGGGGCGAAACCACCAACCCCACGGGCTGGAGAAAGCCTAACCATTCTTTATGTAAGCGAATTTCTGGATCTTTGGACATGATATTAATTTCAGTTTAAAAATTAGGTTAGTTAGTCAGTTGGTTAGTCGGTCAGATGAGATGAGCCAGAGATGAGCCAGTTAGCCAGGGGTTGAAACCCCTGTCTAATAGCTTAAGTCGGATGAATCCGACTAAATGAGCGGGTTTTTTAATCAGCATCATAATGAGGGGTTTTTTTGGTTTTTCAGTCCTCTTTTAGAGGACTTTCGCTATTAGACGGGGAATTTGATTCCCCGGCTTTTGAAATCAGCATGATAATGAGGGTTTTTTGGGGTTTTCATTCAGATTAGCCAGGGGTTAGCCAGTTAGCCAGGGGTTGAAACCCCTGTCTAATAGCTTAAGTCGGATGAATCCGACTAAATGAGCGGTTTTTGAAATCAGCATGATAATGAGGGGTTTTTTTGGGTTTTTAGTCCTCTTTTAGAGGACTTTCGCTATGAGACGGGGAATTTGATTCCCCGGCTTTTGAAATCAGCATCATAATGAGGGTTTTTTGGGGTTTTCATTCAGATTAGCCAGATTAGCCAGATTAGCCAGGGGTTGAAACCCCTGTCTAATAGCTTAAGTCGGATGAATCCGACTAAATGAGCGGTTTTTGAAATCAGCATGATAATGAGGGTTTTTTTGGGTTTTTAGTCCTCTTTTAGAGGACTTTCGCTATGAGACGGGGAATTTGATTCCCCGGTGTTTGTTGTGCTATCAGATGGGGAATTTTATTTGCTGGTTTTGCTTCCGTGATATTACACCCCCTACCCGGAAATCGGCCATAAATAAATCACACCGACCGGCTCAACCCGCACTGCTTTGACTTGGTAAGCGGCTTCAATTCGCGCTGGTTCGGAAATCAATTCTAATGCGATCGCTTTGAGGCGTTTTTCCCAATGGCGACGGTCTGCATCTACTTGACGCTGTTCCTCGATAATTGGCAGAGATAACTGCACAGCTTGAGAGTCTTTCTGACAGTTGAGAATTCGCGTCTGTTGTTCTTCCAGAATCTTCTTCATCTCAGCAGCTTCTTTAATCCCCCGATTAACTAGCTTTTTCTTGGCACTTTCCGCCAAAATTTCGGCGCGGCGTTCCAAATGGGGAATTAATTCGCTCACATCTTCAGCAGCACTTTTTTGTAGTCGTTCTTTCACTGCTGACGCAACTTCTAGTAAATGGGGGGAAGCCAGGGAAGTTTCCAGTAATTCCAGTACGTTGTCTTTCTCACCTTCTTTTAAAGGTTGAAGTTTCTTGCGCCCTCGACTAGTTGGGTCTAACCACTCCGCTGCTACTGCAATTACTTGATCATGTAACCGAGCCGCCCGTTCACCATACAAAGCCAATCTTCCCAAGGCTATAACTTTGGGCATGGGGTCATTAGTTAGACATACACAAGCACGGGTTAATTCATCGTGCAGAAAACCCTGGGATAAAAATCTGCTCAGTAACCGTTGGACAATTCTGTGTTCTAAATGCAGATGCACCACATCCCCATCTAAAGAACCAGGATCTCGAAACACTACGGGGCGAATTGGTGCTTCTTTCCGCCATTCCCAGGGCTTTTGTCCGATTTTTCGCGGTGTTCTCAAAGTATCAATTGTTGTTGACCATGTGGGATCTGCACCAGTTTGCTGGTCAAGGGCGGGAATTGTCCACCGGGCGGTTACAGAGTTGTTAGCAACCTCATTTACATCTACAGGTGTGAGGGCAGGAACGCCGAGAATTTCTAAAGAAGCGGAAATAGCATCCCGGAAGTGGTGGTCATCTAGTCCCAACCAGTCCCGTGAGTTTTTTAACATTGCTTGTAAATTCTCGACCTGTTTTGTCAAATCTTGTTGGCGGACTCTGGCTTGCTCCAGTTCCTCATTAATCACCTGTGTACTTACTATTTCTTGGTCATTGATTTGTTCAGCTTGATTAATAGAATTAGTAATATTACTTACGTCTTGATGGCGAATTCCATGAGCCAGTAAGCGCGACATATTTCTTTCGACAACTGGTGCTAGGCTACCGAGTTCTTGTTGAATAGTGGCTGTTTTCCGCACCAATACATCTAATACTTTGTCTTCTGTGCGTTGGGGTAAAACAAAGTAATAACAATGGACAACAGGCGATCGCTGTAATTTACGGTCAATCCGTCCATTGCGCTGCTCCATCCTGGATGGGTTCCACGGCACGTCAAAATGGAACAGGTCAGCACAATTGTTTTGCAGGTTTACCCCCTCCCTTGCCGCATCTGTAGCAATCAAAATCCGCAGGGGATGACGGGCAGGATCGGCATTAAAGGCACTTTTAATAGCTTCCCGGCGTTCTTCTCCCATACCCCCGTGAAAGACCTCTATGCGTTCATGTTCACGGTGAGAATTAGCAATCGCCGTTTGTAACTGTTGTTGCAGATAACGTTTAGTATCTGTATATTCTGTAAAGATAATTACTCGCCGTTCTAACCAAGCCGCATTGGCTTCACCCAATTGAGGACAGAGATTTTGGCGAATCCACTCCACCAGTTTGTGAATCCGCGGATCTGGTTGGTAGCGAGAGGAATTAGCTACATCTGCCATTTCATCTAAAATTGCTAATTCACGGGCTGTTTGTCCGGCTGCTTGCATAGTAGCTGCTGCCATTTGAGCATCTTCTTCTGCCTCTATTTCCGCTTCTAAAAATTCTGCCCGTTCGTCATCAGCACTAACTGACTCCAACAACAACGGTAAACTGACTTTATGAATGGCAGGACGGTTAGCTGCTTGCTTTTCTACCGCCGTCCGATGTACTTTTAAAGTCCGTGCAAATGCCTCAATCGAAGACAACAACCGCTTTTGCAGTGAAGTAATTACCAGCATCGCTGTGGTCTGGGTGGACTTAGCCGCATCCTTGAGTCGTTCTTCACGCAAACTCCGATATTGTTGCAACAATTGGGATAACTTGAGTTCTGGTGCGTCTTTTGGGAGATGATCAATCACTATCGGACTCACGAAACGTTGGGGAAATTCTTCTCCTATTTCCCGTAGATCTTGCTTTAAACGGCGTACCATCACAGTGTCTAGCAACTTGTGATTGCGGACAGGTACTCCTCGACAAAAACGCTGGGGGTCGAGGATTTCTAGTAAAGCCGCAAAGCTGTTGGAATGTCCATTGTGGGGAGTAGCAGACAAAAACAGCTTGTGTTCAAAACGCGGTGCTAAATCTCGCACAGTTTTGGTAAGTTGGGAATCAACCGCATATTTTGCCCCACTCGCAGGTGCAGCATTGTGGGCTTCATCGAGAATGAGCATGGAGGCCGGAGAAAAATCACTCAGCCAATCTCGTAATGGTGCAGCATAGGTTTCATCTCGCAGCAAGGCATGGGAAATAATAAACCGAGTGTGTGTCATCCAAGGGTTAATTCCATAACCCCGTTCTTGACGACGGGCAGTAATAAATTCACGATCAAGAATCATAAATGTGAGTCCAAACCGACTCTCCATTTCTTCTTGCCATTGTCTAACTACAGATGGTGGACAGGAAATCACTACCCGGCGAACTTTTTGCCGCATTAACATCTCGCGCAGTATTAGCCCTGCTTCGATTGTTTTACCCAATCCCACATCATCGGCAATAAACAAGCCGACTCTAGGCATCAGCAAGGCTTTACGTAGCGGTTCTAGCTGATAGGCTTTGACTTCTATTCCTGCCCGATAGGGAGCTTGAAAAAGTTTGGCATCTGTGGAAGTTACGCAATTCCAGCGTAATGTGTGCAAGTAGGCAGAGAACAACCGGGGATGATCAAAGCCTCGATTAGCGATGGATTCCCATGATGTCACCCCGACGATTTTGGCATCTATTTCTCGTTCCCACAGGACTTCCAGGGATTCTCCCAAGGCATCATCTTCTAAGCAAGAAAGACTAACTTTAGTATCTTGTTCTGGTGAAGGCTTAGGCACTACTTCTTCCACAAGATACTGGCGCGATCGCACACGCACAATCTGTCCAGTTACAATGTCAGTCACTTGTGTTTTCCTTTTTGTGACTGGACGGCTATTATTCCTCCTCTAATCATGAAAAACTTACTCCCCTAAATGATCAAATAGACAATATGCTCAACAACTGTCAAGGTTTTACTTACCTGATATAGCAATTGATAGATTAATTGCTATAATAAGCACATTTTAAAATAATTGCAATTACAAGTAGAAATAATACAGTAAATAATCAGTAAAACCAGTGTCATCTGCCTAAAGTTAGATATTGAAACATGACTTGTATTATCCAGTTAAGCAGTAGGAATCTCATTTTCCACTAACAAACATGATAATTACTGGCATAAAAATTACTAAATCTTGATTCAAAATTCCGTTAATGAAGTGTATAATCCCAAGAGCCTGAAACTCCTTATTCATCTGGGTTTTACATTTATTCAACAAACCCTACTTATTGAAGTGCGGAATGTGGGATTCATAATAGCCGGAAACTGACAGAAAAGGGATACCCTTGGATAGATTTTGTCTAAAAAATTCTGAATATTATAAATGGAAGGGATGAAATCCTGATTAGACAATCAATCCTTTTGATTACAGTTTTTATTATAGTGCTTCATTCTATGACTAAATATTGTTGTGAGCAAGCTAGAGATGAACTTTGGTTAATGATGGGAGCAGGAGCAACAGCAGGAGTTGCGGGTGGAATTTCTCCTATCGCCGCGCTCACCTTTCAAAGCAGTTTAGCTGGTGTACAGGGTGTTGTAATCACTCGCATTGCTCAGATTTATGATGTGAATTGGATACCTGCTAGTGGTGCTGGAGCGATCGCCGCAGCAATTATAGGTATGGGTGGAGGACAATTCCTTTTCACGATGGGCAGTATTATAACAGGATTTATTCCTGGTCTTGGATCAGTGGTTCAACCTGTAATGGGAGCTGCCGCAGTTAAAGCATTGGGTGAAGTTGCTATTACCTATTTTGAAAATATGTATCCTCACAAAATCTACAGCCCAAAAACATCCTAGCTTGTCTCACTCTAAACTCTCACCCATTTCAAAACATTGGGGTCTTTATTATAGTTGTAGGTAGAACCATCCTCAGTACTAATAGATTGACCTTTACTTGCTTTGGTTCTCACAGTCCCCAGTGAATAGTCTGTTAATTTCTGGATTTCTTGATGAGAAAGTCCGGTAATAACACTTACTTGGTTTGCTAGGTTGGCTATTTCTTGTATTGCGGTTTCTGGTGGATTAGGAGATTGATTATTGGCAAAGTTATCTATTGTAATTTCAGATTTTTCAGAAGCACTGATGACAACTGATTCTAATTTCTGACGTTGATAATCCTGCACAGTCGAAAGTTGCCAACTAGAATCTTGAGAAAGTTCTAAAACCCATTGATGATAATCAAATAAGCTTTCTCGATGTCCTACACTGATAAATGTTGTTTTTGTTTCTCGTAATTGTTGATATAAAGTACCTTCATTCTTTAAATCTAAAGCACTGGTAGCTTCATCTAAGATAGTGAAACCTGGTTGAGTAACTAACAATCGTGCAAATGCAAGGCGTTGTTGTTCTCCTAAAGAAAGTATATTTTCCCAGGGAACTTCAGTATCAAAACCATCTACTCGACTTAATAAATTTTGCAGATTAACTTGTTTTAAAATTTCTGTGAGTGCGCGATCGCTCATAGGACGATCTGTATACGGATAAAGCAATTGTTCCCGCAAAGTTCCTAAAATAATGTAAGGACGTTGAGGTAAAAACAACACTTCTTCTAAAGGAGGCCGCACTAAACGACCTGTTCCTGCATTCCACAAACCAGCGATCGCCCTCAATAAAGAACTTTTACCTCTACCACTCGGACCAACAATTAATAAACCTTCTCCCGGTTTCACAGAAAGTGATAAATCTTCGACAATTACCCTTTCATAATTGGGAGTTTGTAAAGTTACATTCTCAAAGGTAATATGATTATCTTCTATTGTTTTGATGATACTGGCATTTTCTCGTTGTTTAGTGACTTCTTCCAAAGCAGAAGAAAATTCAGATAGCCTCTCAACATAAACAGAAACCCTACCTGAACTTCCAAACTCATTGATTAATTCTGCTAGAGCATTAGCGAAAAGATATGCGGATAAAGAAGCTTGGCTAATTTCTCCAAAATCTAGGTGATTGGTAATATATAAAGGTCCGAGTATGAGAAATGGAAATACCTCGATTACAGCTTGATATCCTCTATTAAAAAAGTCTTGATTTCTTTCCCAGCCAATCCTCCGTTTATAACTCTTGACTAACTGATTAAATCTTTTACTAATGATATTTGACTCTTGTTTTTCTCCCCGAAAAAAAGCTATTGATTCAGCATGAACTCGAACATGAGTTAGGCAATAGTTGTAATCTGCTTTAGATTCGAGTTCTTCTTGATTAATCTTATTTAATTCTTGATTCAAGTATACAGCGACCACATTGCCTAGAACTGTATAAATCACTAAAATAATTGCAACTTGCTTTGAAATTGACCAAATAACTATGATATAAGCTGTGATTTCCAGTATTTTTTCTAAGAAGGTAGCTGAAAATGTCAAAGCATTACTAATAACAGGTTCAATTTCTTGAGAGAGACGTTGATCAGGATTATCAATATCAGATTTAAAATTGATTTTGTAGTATGCTCTTTCATGTAAATATTTTGAAAGAATGTGATCATTTAGCCATTGATACCAATCGAGTACCATTTGCTTTCTCACAAATTTGGAAAACCCTACAAATGTCGTTACAAATACTAGGGTTATACTATAAATCAATACAATATTAAAAAACTGAGAAACATCCTTTCCTGTAATGGTAATATCGACTAGATAGCGATAAAGAAAGTTAGTAACTACATTTAAACTAACAAGTCCAATGATTAGTAATATTAGGAGAATAAGCATTCCCCATGAACGAATCACGTCTGAAAACGCTCTTCCCCCTGGTGTATTTGGATACCAATAAGGTTCTGTAATAGATTTGACATTTTTCCAAAATTGAGTAAAATCTGAAAAAGGATTTGTCGAGGGTTGAGATTGAATAACTTGAGTTGGCATATTTGAGCAATAAATTAAGTTTCTGAGAATTGAATTTAATACTTATATCAAAATAACACTGATGTGCAAGTTAAAGTTATTATTTATCGGTGAACGGGAAAAGACTCAGAAATAACCTTAATCCCGCTCCCGTGCTTCCCTATCTGTATTCCTTCAGTAATTTTAAGTCGTCAGATTAATATACATCTAATGGTAATTAAATGTGTATAACCTGAAACCCTTGTAGGAACAATTCATGTAGCTTGCTTCCCGCAGGGTATTGTCCCTACCATCATTTTAACCAGATGTCTAATGATGTATAGTTATCCGATTTGATTCATGAATTTTTCGTGGAGGTAGGGAACAGGGAACAGGAAAGAAGGCTTTTAGTATGTACGGAGTTCTGTTCAAAAATCAAATAGGAGTCCTATAGATATAGATTAGTTAGTCATGTTCTCAAATACCATTTGTTCTGTTACCAATTGTTCATCTATAAAACCGCTACTAATGAAGTAGGAAATGTAAGTTTTTAGCAATTTTTGGTCTAGCGCGGGATACATAAGATCAATATTTCCTACTCCATTGATAGTGTTTTCATAATCAATCTGTGGTTCGGGGCTGTTTTCTACCGCAACTTTGGGGATAATATGAGACAAAACTCTTAAATTATCTGTATCAGAAATTTGACTCTCAAGTGAAATCTCTGAATGCCATTTCTCTACAGGAATCATCTGTACAGGGTATCCTAAAGAGTGCATCAAGTGAAACAAATCCCTGATTGTAGTTGATTCAGGATTGACTAGGTGAAATGCTTTTCCTAAAGATTCCTTTTGTCCTGACAGATTAACAATTATCTTGCTCACATAGTCCACAGGAGTCAAATTATCCTCCATCTGCACGTCAGGAAATATTCTGGTTTCTAAACAACCTTTGACTAACCTGCAAAATAAATCATCTGTGTTACTAATCCCTGTTTGGGTATTTCCTGTAATCCTTGATGCTCGATAAATAGCCACAGGCAGTCCTAAATCACGAGATTGCATCACTAATTTCTCTGCTACCCATTTGCTTTGAACATAGCCATTTTCTAAGACTTGATATTGTTCAAGGAGATCCGACTCTAAAATTAATCCCGTCTCATTAGGAGTAGCTGCTGATAAAACGGATGTAGTTGAAATGTAATGTAAAGGTTTAACTTTGATTTCACTGGCTAACCGAATGATTTCTTGAGTTCCCAATACATTAGCGGGTTTTAAAACAGAGTAGGGATAGATAACATTAATCCAAGCACCACAATGATAGATAGCGTCTATCTGACCAGCTAACTGTTGAAATTCTGATGTGGAAAGACCTAAATAGTTTTTCCCTAAATCTCCAACCACAGGAATAATGCGTTTTCTGTCAACTCCTGACCAGAGTTTGTACAATTGGAGTTGATTTTGTAGCTTTTGTTGTGCCTGTTCAATATTGGTAGCACGAATCAAACAATAAATATCAGCTTGGGTGTGTTGCAGAAGTTCATAAAGTAAATGACTACCCAGAAAACCCGTCACTCCCGTTAAAAAGATTCCTTGAGGTTTGTTGTTGTACTCAAAAGGTTGGTTAGGGATTTGAATGCTGGGATCTAAAACTGCTTCTGCTTTTAAATCTAGGTTAGAGGTGGTAATAGTATTCGTCTGGCTTGTGAGTAAACTATCAAAACCTGCTGCGAGTTCTGCGACTGTCGGGTTTTCAAACAAATAACGTAGGGGTAAATCTATTTGCAAAGTCTCTGTTAATAAAGACATCACTTGCATAGCGCGTAAAGAATTACCCCCGATGTCAAAAAAGTTGTTGTGAATGCCTAACTGTGTTGTGACTAAAACACTCCTCCAAATATCTGCGATCAGTTTTTGTGTGGGAGTATTGGGTAACACAAAGTTGCTCAGGTTAATCTCTTGGGAGGGTGCGGGTAGGGCGCGACGGTCTACTTTACCATTAGTCGTGACTGGTAAACCCTCCATCATTACAAAAGCTGTGGGAATCATATAATTTGGCAGCTTTTGTTTCAAGAAGCTTTGTAATTCATTTTGGGTTAATGATGGATTATCAGTGACAACATAAGCAACCAACTGTTTATGTCCTGGTTGGTCTTCCCTGAGTATTACTACCTGGCAAATCACATCAGGATGCTGAATCAAGAGACTTTCAATTTCTCCCAGTGCAACGCGGAAACCTCGGATTTTTACTACATCATCAATGCGTCCGATAAACTCGATATTACCATCGGGTAAATAGCGTGCTAAGTCCCCTGTTTTATATAATTTTGGATTTTTGATTTGAGATTTTGGATTATTAAAGGGATGAGCAATAAATTTCTCTTGTGTCAATTCTGGACGGTTGAGATAACCCCGTGCTAAACGCTCACCACCAATGTACAATTCACCTTTCACTCCCATCGGTACTGCTTGCAGATTAGAGTCTAGAATGTAAATTTCTGTATTGGCAACAGGACGACCTATGAGAACTGTATTAGTTTTTTCTGATGAGAAATTCTGCACATCATAAATGATGGCTGTAACCGAGGCTTCCGTGGGACCGTAGGCATTTAAACAAGTTATTCTATTCCCTACCAATTGCTGCCACATTGCCACTGTTTCCGGTAAAACTGTATCTCCACCTACGGTCAACAAACGTAAACTTTGGGGTACGGTGGCATAGGATTGAGATACGGCTACCATCCATTCATGCCAATAAGCGGAAGTTAGGGTTAAAACGCTTAGTTGTTGTTGTTCTATAAACTGGGCAAAATTGGCAAAAGAAGAAAACATTTGTGTTGGTCTTAATACTACTGTTCCGCCTTTAAACCATGTGGGGAAGATTTCTTCTAGTGCGACATCAAAACCGAAAGCTGCAAATTGTAAAACACGATCGCTACTTGTTAAGCCAAATGCTTCACTAATGGCACTGCTATGATTTACCAAAGCTCCATGAGTCAATATCACGCCTTTGGGTTGTCCTGTAGAACCAGAAGTATACAATACACAAGCTAAGTTTTCTGGTAATACTTCACTAAATGGATTTTCTGGACTTTGAGAATTGAATACTTCATATTCTTGATCTAAGACAAGAACTTTCACCCCTTCAACTGGCAAGGAATTGAGTAAACTTTCCTGTGTGATCAGTACAGAAATTTGTGAATCTTGGGATATATAAGTTAATCGCTGCTGAGGATAATCAACGTCTAAGGGAACATAACCGCCACCAGCTTTGAGGACTGCTAAAAGTGCCACAGTCATGGAAAGCGATCGCTCTAAATAAATTCCCACCAAAACTTCTGCACCCACACCCAGAGATTGTAAATAATGGGCTAATTGATTCGCTTGGGTGTTTAACTGTTGATAAGTCAATTGTTGATCATCAAACACCACCGCTACAGCATCCGGTGTTAATTCTACCTGCTGTGCAAATAATTGATGTAAACACTTGCCTACAGGATAATCACTTTGAGTATTATTCCACTCAATCAGTAATTTTTGTTTTTCATCTGCTGTTAATATGGGCAACTTGTCAATGCGCTCTTGAGGATTATTCACCACTGCTTCCAGCAACGTCACAAAATGACCAATCATGCGCTCGATGGTGCTATGGTCAAACAGATTCGTGTTGTATTCCCAAACTCCCACCAGTCCGTTATCAGTGTTCTGCATGAATAAAGTCATATCAAATGCAGCAGTCACACCTTTAAATGGTACTGAACTAACGGTTAACCCATTTAACTCCAACTCAGACACAGGAGCATTTTGCAGGTTAAACATGACTTGGAATAGTGGACTATGGGATAAATCCCGTTCTGGTTGCAATGCTTCCACTAGCATTTCAAAGGGCAAATGTTGATGGGCATAAGCACCCAAAGCCACTTCTCTCACACGAGTTAGCAATTCACTAAAACGGGGATTATCTGCCAAGTTGGTACGCATTACTAAGGTGTTAACAAACAAGCCGATTAACCCTTCTATCTCAGCCCGATCGCGGTTAGCAATAGGCGAACCAACTAAAATATCTGATTGTCCGGTGTAGCGATAAAGCAAGGTGTCATAAGCAGCCAACAAGGTCATAAATAGGGTACAACCTTGATTTTGACTGAGTTTGATCAATTTATCAGTTAACTCAACTGACAGGGCAAATTCATGAGTTGCACCAACTAAAGTCTGTACAGCAGGTCTGGGGCGGTCTGTGGGTAATGATAATAAGGTTGGTGCGTCTTTGAGTTGTTGTTCCCAGTATGTTATTTGATTTTGTAGTACATCCCCTTGCAACCATTGTCTTTGCCAAATTGCAAAATCACTGTACTGAATTGGTAGAGGTGTTAAAGGTAAAGGTTGATTTTGACAATAAGCATTATATAACTGTGTGAGTTCTTGGACAAACACACCCATTGACCAACCATCGGAAACAATGTGGTGCATACACACTAACAATACTTGCTCTGTCTCGTTCAGTAAGATTAACTGTACTCTAATTAACGCTTCTGTTTCTAAATCAAATCCTGTCATCATTTGTTGTTGCGTTAATTGTTCTACAGCTATTTCCTGTTCTGTTTTGGGTAAGTGCTGTAAGTCAACAATTGATACTATTCCTTGTTCCTTGTTCCCTGCTTTCTGTTCCCTAATAACTTGAATTGGCTGTCCATCAATGGTGGTGAAATTAGTACGTAAGGCTTCGTGACGATGAATAATTGTTTGTAAGCTTTGCTCTAACGCTGCAATTTGCAACTTTCCTAGCAAACGTAGAGCAGTGGGCATATTGTATACCACACTGTTAGCCTCAAATTGGTCTAAGAACCACAAACGCTGTTGGGCAAAAGACATTGGTAAGTCTGCATCTTTGGCTCTGGGTAACAGAAGTGGTGCTTTGTCTGCTGACAGTTCTAATTTGTCTTGTTGTAATTGAGTAATAATATGGGCTAATTCTCTGACTGTAGGGGCGGCAAACAATTTATTCAATGGTAGTTCCACTTGGAATATGTTGCGGATACGTGAAACTATTTGTGTTGCTATTAGGGAATGTCCCCCCAGTTCAAAGAAGTTGTCATTTATACCCACAGATTCTACTTTTAGCACTTGTAACCACGTTTGTGTTAGCAGTTCTTCTATGGGGTTGCGTGCAGCAACATATTTTTCTAGCAGTGTACTTTCTAATTCTGGTTTTGGTAAGGCGCGACGGTCTATTTTTCCGTTGGGTGTCTGTGGCAGATTTTCCAATATGACTAAGGCTGATGGTATCATGTACGCCGGCAGTTTATTCACCAGGAATTGACGAATGCTTGTAAGCTCTGGTGTTGTTTCTTTTTTCGCTACTATGTACCCAACTAAACATTTTTCTGTGGGATTGTCTTCACGGACAATGACGCAGGATGTCTGAATTTGAGGATGTTGATTGAGTACCGCTTCTATTTCTCCTAACTCAATACGGAATCCTCTGATTTTTACTTGGTTGTCTATGCGTCCTAAGTATTCTATGTTCCCATCTGGTAGATAACGGGCTAAGTCTCCTGTTTTATACAGTTTTTTGCCATTATTAAACGGATTAGCGATAAATTTCTCTTTTGTCAACTCAGGACGGTTGAGATAACCTCTTGCTAACCCATTTCCTCCTATATGTAATTCTCCTGGTACTCCTATGGGTACTGGTCGTAAATTCTCATCTAAAATGTAGACTTGTGTGTTAGCTATGGGGCGACCAATTGGTGGTGAGATATGATGATCTTGTCTACCAGACACTACTTTCCCTGAAGTTGTCACTACTGTATTTTCCGTAGGACCATAATTATTTACTAATTGGAAAGGAAGTAAATTTAATGGACATTGATTAAGTTTATCTCCGCCAGTTAGTATGGTTCGCACAGTTGTACTGTCTTTCCATTCCAGTGACAATAGCTGCTCCGCTACTGGTGTCGGTAAAAAACTAATGGTGATTTTTTTCTCTTGCAACCAATCTTGTAAATCCACTGGAGACATCAGGATTTCTGATTTAACTAAATAAATACTTGCTCCTGCGGTGAGGTAAGGCCACAACTCCCATACGGCAGCGTCAAAGGCGATGGAAGCTACTTGACCGGCTTTGTCTAAGGCAGTAATTTCAAAAGTACGTTGATGCCAGAATACTAGATTTAGCAGTGCATCATGAACAATCATTACTCCTTTAGGCTGACCTGTAGAACCAGAAGTATAAATCAGATAAGCTAGGTTATTAGCTGTGACAGCATTAGTCACATTTTCCTGGCTAAATTCGGAAATTACTTCCCAGTCAGTATCCAAGCATATTATCTGTTTTTGATAATCAGGTAGTCGCTTAATTAGATGCTGTTGAGTTAGTAGCACGGCAACTTGAGTATCTTCTAACATGAAGCTCAAGCGTTCTTGGGGATACTCAGGATCTAGTGGTACATAAGCCCCACCAGCTTTGAGAATAGCCAATAGTCCTACAACCATATCAAGCGATCGCTCAACACAAATCCCCACCAGTGTATCTGGTTTTACACCCAAAGATTGTAAGTGATGTGCTAACTGATTAGCCCGACTGTTCAATTGCTGATAGGTTAGTTGTTCGTTTTCAAACACTACTGCTATTGCATCTGGTGTTTTCTCTACCTGCTCTTCAAATAACTGATGGATGCACTTATCAACAGGATATTCAACTTGAGTATCATTCCACTCTACCAATAATTGATGTTGCTCAGTTTCTGTCAACAAAGGTAATTGGGAAATTCGCTGTTGGGGATCAGCAACAATTCCAGATAACAATGTTTGGAAATGTCCTAACAAACGACAAATCGCTGCATCATCAAATCGGCTTGTATCATAACTAATTATTACCAGTAATTCCTGACCAGGAATTACTCCCACTGTTAAAGGATAATTGGTTTGCTCAATACCCTGAACATTATCTATTGAGAAACCATAATTGGTTTTTTCCGCTGCTTCACTAACCGGATAATTCTCAAAAACAACCAGACTCTCAAATAAAGAACTCCCTCCAGGAACATCACTCAATCTTTGAATATCTGCCAATGAGCTATAGGAATATTGTTCAGACTCAACTTGCTGTATTTGTAGATCTTTCAACAAAGCCAAAACTTCAGTTTCAGGACAAGTTTTAACTCTCACTGGTAAGCTATTGATAAATAATCCTACCATTGACTCCACACCCATTAAAGATGGAGGACGACCAGATACTGTAGCACCAAAAACAATATCTGATTCTTGACTGTACCGAGATAATAATAAACCCCAAGCTCCCTGCACCAAATTATTCATCGTCAGTTGATGCTTTCGGACAAAGGTCTGTAAAGCTTCTGTTTGTTGCGCTGTCAGTTGAATTTTTTGTTCCCTGTAACGAGAATCTAACTGTTTACCCTTTGAAGATAATTTATCAACTGTTAAAGGAGTTGGTGCTGTAAAACCTTGCAGTTTTTCTCGCCAAAATTCTTCAGCTTTGCTCAAGTCTTGCTGCTGTAACCAAGCAATATATTTGTCATAGCTTAAAACTGCTGGTAGTGTTGGATTTTCACCTTTGATAATTGCTTGATAAAAATACAATAGGTCTTGGAACAGTAAAGGCACTGACCAGCCATCAAGCAATAAATGATGAAAATTCCACACAAATTGATAACTATCTGCACTCAATTGTATAACACTTAACTGCATTAATGGTGCTGTAGACAGTTGGAAACCCTGTTTTCTCTGAGACTGCACTAACACCTCTAATTTTTCTTGTGCTTCTTGAGTCGATAGGTGCTGCCAATCCTCGCTCTCTATTTTAACATCCACTTGCCGATAAACTATTTGCACCGGCTCTGCCAACTGCTCCCAAATAAAAGCAGTCCGCAATATTGAATGTCTTGCTACTACTTGCTGCCAAGCTTTTTCAAATGCTACCAGGTTTAGTTTACCACTCAAATTGTAAATCGACTGTTCAAAATATACTTGAGAATCAGGGGCATACAAACTTTCAAACAGCATCCCCTCTTGCATTGGTGACAGTGGATATATATTTTCAATATTTCGCCAGTTAGTTTTTTTCGTTTTGCCGAAACTTGCCAATAGTTGGTCTATTTCTAACTGGTTGAGCTTCACTAATGGGAAATCTGAAGGTGTATGACCTCCATTTTTACCTGATGCACAATGAGTAATGATGTCCTGTAATGTGTTGACAAATTCCCTTGCTAGGTTTTCAATTGTGGCTGCTTGGTGAAGATTTGTGCTGTATGTCCACTCTATTTGCAACTGTTCTTCAACTATCATGCTGTTTATATCTAGCAGATGAGGGCGGTTGTTTTGTAAACCGTGCATTTTTCCCGCAGACTCACTAGCTGGCTGCATCCAAGAGGTTGTATTAATCTGTTGATCAAATTGACCTAAATAATTAAAACTGATTTCGGCTTGGGGTAATGTCTTGAGTTGTTTGCCAATTTCTGGATCTTGACTCAGATAGCGCAATAGTCCATAACCAATGCCTTTATTGGGAATAGCCCGCAGTTGTTCTTTAACAGATTTTAAAACATTCCCCAGAAAAGCATCCCCTAAATTGTCTGTAGTTGGGAGTTCTACCACTACGGGGAATATAGTTGTAAACCAACCTATTGTCCGTGATAAATCTACACTATCAACAATATCTTCCCGTCCATGACCTTCTAAGTTGAACAACACATTTTTAGAGTTTGTCCATTTGCTCAAAACTAACGCTAAAGCGGTCAGGAGAACATCGTTAATTTGTGTGTTGTAAGCTTTTGGTACATCGTGCAGTAAGGCGTGAGTTTCTGCCTCACTTAAAGACAATAAAACTGTGTTAGCTGCGGCAACAGTATTTTCCCCTTTTGTATGGTCAACAAAGATGGAAGGAACTGCGGCGCGAGTTTCATTCAACCAATAAGCCGCTTCCGATTTGAGGGTTTGTGATTGGGCATAAGCTGTTAATTGCTCAGACCAATCTTTAAAAGATGTGGTTTTGGCAGGAAGCTGAATATCTTTGCCTTGCTCAAGTTGCTGGTAGGCTGTTTGTAGGTCTTCTAATAAGATTCTCCAGGAAACTCCGTCAATGGCTAGGTGATGGATGGTTATTTGTAATCTCGCTCTTTTTCCTATGCCTAGATGGAATAAGGCTACTTGTACTAGGTTTTCTGATATGTCTAGGTTGGCTTGTAATAAATTTCCTTGTGCTTCAATGGCTTCTGGTTGTTTATGTTCTGGAATTGTTGATAGGTCTATCTCATGGAAGGCTATTTGATCTTTTGGAGCGGTGTATGTCTGTTCCCAATTGGAGTTTTTTTGGCTAAAACTTAGTCTTAGGGCATCATGATGTGTTAGCAGTTGCTGGAATGCTTGTTTTAATGGTTCTGGTTTTATGTCGCTGGGAACTGATAGCAGGAATGCTTGGTTGAAGTGGTGTGGTTGTGTAAAGTTTTGCTCAAAAAACCAGTGTTGAATGGGTGTTAGGGGTAATTTACCTGTGACTAGTTCTTGTTTTATTTCTATGGTTTTGATGTTCGGTGCTATTGCTGCTAGTTCGGCGATTGTTTGATTGGCGAATAGTTGTTTGGCTGTTAGTTGTAGTCCTGCTTGTTTGGCTTTGGCTAAAATTTGGATGCTGAGTATTGAGTCTCCTCCGAGTTCAAAGAAGTTATCGTTAATTCCTATTTGTTTTGTTCTCAGCACTTCTGCCCAAATCTGGGCTAGTATTTTTTCGGTTTGATTACGTGGGGGGACAATTTTTATTTCTAATCCTGTACGGGTTTCTGGTGCTGGTAATGCTCGACGATCTATTTTGCCGTTGGGTGTTATGGGTAGGGTTTCTAGTGTGACAAAACTATGAGGCACCATATATTCTGGCAGTGTTTCTTTGAGATATTGGCGCATTTCACTGATGGTTACTGTGGAATGCTGATGTGGTATTAGGTAGGATACTAATTGCTTCTGTCCAGGGTTGTCTTCACGGACGATGACGCAGGATGTCTGGATTTGAGGATGTTGATTGAGTACCGCTTCTATTTCTCCTAACTCGATGCGGAAGCCCCGAATTTTAACTTGATTGTCTATGCGTCCTATGTATTCTATGTTCCCATCTGCTAAGTAACGCGCTAAGTCTCCTGTTTTGTAAATTCTCTCAACTTGACCATTTATGTCTATTTCTATAAATTTTTCCCCAGTCGCTTGGGGACGATTTAAATATCCTCTAGCTAAACCAACTCCAGCTATACACAGTTCTCCTGGTATTCCTGGTGGTAATAGTTGATTGTTTTTATCTAAGATATAGGTGCGAATATTAGATATTGCTTTACCAATGGCTGGTTTTTTTCCATTGGGTTGACAATGGAAGATGGTGGCGGTAACTGTAGATTCTGTCGGTCCGTAGCAGTTGTAGAATTTTCTTTCTGTTCCCCACTGATTCACTAATTCTGTTGTACAAGCTTCTCCTCCTACTGTGATACATTGCAAATCAGGTAATTTTGCTTTGGGTAATACAGATAAGGCTGATGGTGATAGGAAGCTATGGGTAATTTTGTTTACTGTTAAGAAGTCTACTAAGCTTTGACTTGGCAATAAGGTTACTTTATTTCCTAAGTACAAACAAGCTCCTGTGACTAAGGCTGTGGTAATTTCACCTACGGATAAGTCAAAGCTAAAAGAACCAAATTGCAATAATCGGCTATGGTTTTGTACTTGGAATGTTTGTCCCCAGGTTAAACTTAAGTTGACTATGGCGCGATGCTCTATTGTTACTCCTTTGGGTTTTCCTGTTGAACCGGAGGTGTAAATTACGTAGGCTAAGTTTTCCGGTTGATTTTGGTGATTGGGGTTTTCGGTTAATTCTAAGTTAAATGTGTTTACTTCGACTTCGCTCAGTACAAGTTGCTCTAAACAAATTACCTGACAAGGCTTTTCTCTATTGTCTAAGGGTAATTGATTTAATAGTGATTTTTGTGTTAACAGCACTGATACTTGAGCGTCTTCTAACATGAAGCTCAAGCGTTCAGTGGGATACTCTGGGTCTAGGGGTACATACGCCCCTCCTGCTTTGAGTATACCTAATAATCCAATTACCATTTCTAGGGAACGTTCTACACAAATCCCTACTAATGTCTCTGGTTTTACACCCAAAGATTGTAAGTGATGTGCTAACTGATTCGCCCGACTATTCAATTGCTGATAGGTGAGTTGTTCATTTTCAAACACTACTGCTATTGCATTCGGTGTTTTCTCTACCTGCTCTTCAAATAACTGATGGATACATTTATCAACAGGATATTCAACTTGAGTATCATTCCACTCTGTTAATAGCTGGTGTTTTTCTGACTCAGTTAGTAGTGGTAACTCTCCTATTCTTTGCTCTGGGTTCTTAACTATCCCTGCCAACAAAGTCTGAAAATGATTAATCATCCTTGCAATAGTATCAGGAGCAAAAATATCGCTGTTATATTCCCAAGATCCAATTAATCCCTGTTGTGTCTGCCACATCGAGAGACCCAAATCAAACTTTGCAGTACCTCTATCTACAATTTCTGGAGTCAGACTAATACCAGGTAACTCTAAAGTATCCAGGGAGAAGTTTTCCAGCACAAACATCACCTGAAACAGTGGATTATAGCCCAGAGAACGTTCCGGTTTTAGTGCTTCTACGACTTGTTCAAATGGTATATCCTGGTGTGCGTGGGCATCCCAAACCACAGAACGAACTTTTTCTAGTAACTGTGAAAAACGAGGATTACCTTCCATCTGGGTACGCAATACCAATGTATTGACAAAAAAGCCAATTAGTGAATCAATTTCTCGGCGATTGCGGTTAGCAAAAGGTGAACCAATACAAATATCATCCTGACCACTGTAACGATGCAGTACCACAGCAAAAGCTGTTAACAGGGTCATAAACAAAGTTACACCTGATTTTTGACTGAGGGTGACAAGTTGAGAGGTTAAATCTGCATCAATGTTAAATTCTATACTCGCACCAGCGAAACTTTGCTCTGGTGGACGGGGATAATCTGTTGGTAACTCCAACAAAGGAGGTGTGCCGGCTAACTGTTGTTTCCAGTATTCCAGTTGCTTGTCTTGAACTTCTTTTGTTAACCATTCCCGTTGCCAAAGAGCAAAATCAGCGTATTGTATTGTTAATTCTGGTAAGGGGCTTGGTTTTCCCTGAATAAACGCTGGATAAAGTGCTTCTAATTCTTTGAAAAATACCCCCATTGACCAACCATCTATAATGATGTGGTGCATGGTGATCAGCAACAAATGGGATTCTGGATCTTGCTGTAGTAAAGTAGCTCTTATTAAAGGTTCTGTCCCTAAATCAAAAGACTTGTTAACCTCTTGATTGATAATTTCTTGTACAGCAATTTCTGTGAATTCTTGTACATTTATCACAGGAATGCTGAGAGTTAAATTAGGTCTAATTACCTGAAAAGGGACACCCTCTACCGTAGGAAAGTTAGTTCTTAAAACTTCATGACGGCGGATAATTTCGTTGATACTTTGTTCTAAAGCAGTCAAAGAAAGTTTACCAACAATTCTGAGTTGGAAACTTTCATTATAAGATGTGCTTTCCCCATCTAATTGAGACAGAAACCACATTCTTTGTTGGGCAAAAGATAAAGGTAAATCTTTGTCCCTGACAACGGGAACTAAGGATGAATAATTGATTTGTGTAGCTGTTTGTGCTTCTTGTAAAAAAGCAATAATTTCTGCTTTCCGTTCTTTAATTTGCTGTTTTATTTCATCTGTCATTGCTCCTTTAGGAGCGCGATAACGTAACTGACCATCCTCAACCCAAATTTTGATATCTAAATTATTGAGTAAGGACAAAAATTCAAATATAGCCATTTTATAAATAATCCTCTTCGTATTCTTGTGATGATGTTTCAGTAAAGGCATTTTGACTTTGAATTGCTTCAATTGTCTGAGCTAAACCAACAATAGTAGGTGTTTGCAACAAATGCTGGAGAGACAATTCTAGAGAGAAATCTTCCCGTAACCGAGAAATTACTTGACCAGCTAGTACAGGTTGGCGTAAATAACATAACCATTAAAAGCTCCGAAAATTTGACTGATTACAAGGCTTGAAAATGGTTCATTCACTTACGCCGCAGTGTACTAGTAGAGAATTTACCCCCAATTCAAAAAAGTTGTCGTCAAGGAAGATATTGCTTGGGAATTTATTGGGTAAGTCATCATCATCCGTAAGTGTGAGGCTAAAGTTTTGACATTAGGTTCATAAAGCATCCGGTGGTGATTTCCAGGTACAGATATTACTTTCACAGAGTTTTCTGTGTAATCTTGCCATCCCCAGTCCGGTAAATCGTAATTAGAAATAGCTCGAAGTTGTTGTAAAGCAACTTCATCCACTTCTTCAGCGCGGAATAAACCGATGGGCGCGGAAATTTGATGGGAAGGCCGATAATTATCATAATTAATTGCCATTTGTTTCATCACTTGCATATTAGTTTTAAGCAAAGATAGGCTTGAGTTTTCCGGTAGGACATCATGTTTGTATAAATACTCTGCCACCAAATCCCAACGGGCTAACTCGTCTGGTTGAGCAGCTAAATCAGCGTAGTCCAAACCTAATGAAATTCTCTCTACATTTTCTATATGTTGGAGTAATTGCCACATCCAATCAATATCTGTCATCTTACTTGAATATTCAGGGTGAATAACCAAGCCAGCATCCAAGATAGCCAGTAATTCTACTTTTTCACCCTGGTTTTCCAGTTGGCAAGCCATTTCAAAAGCAACGACAGAACCTCCTGAATATCCTGCCAGTATGTATGGACCATGAGGTTGTTGCTCACGTAATAAATCAATCATTTGACTACTATGCAGTTCTACTGAATCTGGAACTTTGCCAAATCCATTTCTTCCTGGAGTTTCTAAACTATAAACCGGATGATTTTCTAAGTTGATAGCCAAGTCTTTAAAATAGAAACCATGTCCGTTAGTACCAGGTAAACAAAATATAGGAGTGGCATTTCCTTGGGATTGGAGTGTAAGCAAATGGGGATGGGATTGCTGCACTTCATGGTCAGAGATTTGTAATGCTAATTGAGCAATTGTTGGATTGTCAAATAAACTACTTAAAGCAAGTTTTTGATTAAATACTTTTTGAATATGATTGAGCAATTTGACAGCCAATAAAGAATGTCCCCCCAGTTCAAAGAAGTTGTCATTTACACCCACAGATTCTATTTTTAGCACCTGTAACCAGGTTTGTGTTAACAGTTCTTCTATGGGGTTACGTGGAGCAACATATTTTTCTAGTATTGTGCTGTCTAATTCTGGTTTTGGTAGGGCGCGATGGTCTATTTTACCGTTCGGTGTCAGTGGCAGAAATTCTACCATGACAATGGCTGATGGTATCATGTACCCTGGTAGTTTATTCACCAGGAATTGACGGATGGCTGTGCTTTCCGGCATCACGTCTTTTTTAGGTACTATGTACCCAACTAGACGTTTGTCTGTGGGAGTATCTTCACGAGCAATGACAGAGGATGTCTGGATTTGAGGATGTTGATTGAGTACCGTTTCTATTTCTCCTAGTTCTATGCGGAATCCTCTGATTTTTACTTGATTATCTATGCGCCCTAAGTATTCTA
>NZ_JADEWA010000291.1:0-6926 GCF_015207865.1 Dolichospermum sp. LEGE 00246 | reverse complement strand
AACATTAACAATAAAATAAAAAAAGGGTAATCCCAGAAAAACCAGAATTACCCCTATTTTAGATATTTAACAAAAATTACGCAAAAGCTGCCATTTTCACATCGTTATTACCAAGGATTTGTTGTAATTCCTCAGCGTCAACGGTTTCTTTATCTATCAGCATTTGAGCAATTTCATCTAAAACCTTGCGGTTACTGACTAATACTTCTTTAGCTCGAATATAAGCAGTATCAACTAATTTCCGAACTTCTTCGTCAATAGCAGCAGCGGTTTCTTCTGAGAAATCGCGTTCTGACATAATATCTCGACCCAGGAACATATTTCCTTGTTGACGACCCAGGGCTACTGGACCCAAGCGATCGCTCATGCCAAACCGAGTTATCATTTGTTTAGCTACTCTAGCCACTTGCTGTAAATCATTAGAAGCACCAGTAGTCACTTCCTCTTCACCAAAAATGATTTCTTCAGCCAGACGACCACCTAAAGCCACAGCCATTTGATTTTCCAAATAAGCACGGCTATATAAGCCAGTGTCCATGCGGTCTTCACTAGGAGTAAACCAAGTTAAACCACCGGCTTGACCACGAGGAATAATGCTAATCTTTTGCACAGGGTCATAGTCAGGCATTAAAGCCCCAACTAAAGCGTGACCTGCTTCATGGTATGCAACCAAAGTTTTGCGCTTTTCGCTCATTACCCGGTCTTTCTTTTCGGGTCCAGCTAATACACGGTCAATTGCATCATTAATTTCATCCATCGAAATTTCAGTTAAATTGCGACGGGCGGCTAAAATTGCGGCTTCATTCAACAGGTTAGATAAATCTGCACCGGTAAAACCAGGAGTCCGGCGGGCAATTTTATCCAAGTCTACATCTTTAGATAAAGTTTTACCACGGGCATGAACTCTGAGAATTTCACTTCTACCAGCGTAGTCGGGACGGTCAACCACAACTTGACGGTCAAAACGACCTGGACGTAATAAAGCAGCATCTAATACATCAGGACGGTTGGTAGCAGCAATAATAATAATACCAGTGTTACCTTCAAAACCATCCATTTCCGTTAGTAACTGGTTGAGGGTTTGTTCCCGTTCGTCGTTACCACCACCTAAACCAGCACCCCGTTGACGACCTACTGCGTCAATTTCATCAATAAAGACGATACAAGGAGCATTGGTTTTCGCTTGTTCAAATAAATCGCGGACACGGGAAGCACCCACACCAACGAACATTTCCACAAATTCAGAACCAGAAATTGAGAAGAAAGGAACACCTGCTTCTCCAGCAACAGCCCGCGCGAGGAGGGTTTTACCTGTACCAGGAGGACCAACTAAAAGTACACCTTTAGGAATTTTTGCACCAATAGCGGTAAAGCGATCGGCATTCTTTAAAAAGTCTACAACTTCATTTAATTCTAATTTGGCTTGGTCAATACCCGCAACGTCACCAAAGGTAACTTGAGTTTGGGGTTCCATTTGCACCCTGGCTTTAGATTTACCAAAGTTCATAGCTTGGCTACCTGGTCCACCTTGTGCGCGACGGAGGAGGAAAAATAAACCAACTAACAGCAATACAGGGAAGAATAAGCTGCTGAGAGCCTTAAACCAGAATCCTTCGTCTGCTTGAGGTAATACGGCAATATCAACACCTTTATTTGTCAGAGTATTGATTAAATCTGGGTCATTAACTAAGGTAACAATCTTTTTGTTAGGGTCATATTTAGGTGTCACCAAGGCTGTAGACCGGTCGGAACTTAAACTGACTCTCTCAACTCTGCCTTTTTCGACTTCTTGGATAAATTGGCTGTAGCGCCATGTTTCTCGGCTTTGAGGTTGTTTGTCAAACAATGCCGTTCCTAGCGCAATAACCACTATAAAAAGGAGCGCGTACAGCCCCGTATTTCGCCATTTTTTATTATTCACCGATGTTGATTCTCCTGTACTTGTTTGCTGCTTATACCTAGCTTCTCTAAGGAAGAGGACATTATGATAATTATGTTAACTTATCTTAATATATCTTAAAATAATCCTCCTGTCACAATAAAAATAATCTGTTCTACCCTACAGGCCTAAAAGATGAGGATAGTAGAAATTCTATTGTAGCGATTCTTTGCGGGAGTCAGGAGTCAAGGAGTCACCGAGTCAAGAGTCACCGAGTCAGGAGTCAGGAGAAAATTACCCAATGACCAATGACCAATGACCAATGACCAATGACCAATGACCAATCAATCTTTTTCTGGTGGTCTAATACTAACTGTGCCGTCGGCATTTGTAACGACCTTTCCTCCCAAGGCTTCAATTTCCTGAATTGCTCGGTTGCGAGTTTTTTCATCTACATTATTGTTTAAAACCATTGCCCATGTAGCCACTCGTGCTGCTTTACTATCAGGATTTTTACTCAAAAAATTGGCAGTTTTTTGAGAAATAAACGCTACTTGCTTACCTTCTTCATCAGTATAAGTGCTTGCCCACTCTGCGGCTTTGAGAAAAGATTTTTTTGATGCCTGAGCATTACCTAAAAATAATAACTCATCTGTGCCTTTGTAGCGCCAGATATAGTATGACCTGGGGGGAATTTGTGGTGATAAAGATTTTAATCCTTTTTCCATTAAAGCTATAGTTCTATTTGGCATACCACCGTATAAAGAACTACTTATAGAAAGTCCTAAATAAGCTTCCAAGAAACGTGGATCACGGTCTAAAATAACTTCAAAATACTCTGGGCTGATACTGTATCCGGTTTTATCTCTGGCTTCATTATCACCGAAGAATTGCAAAAAATCAATATATACCCAATCGGCAATGAAATTTTTATAACTAAAACTGGGGATAGCCTCAAGTAAGTTTAAGCGAAAACTTTCTTTCTTGAGGTCTTTTTGGAGAGCTTCTACGGAAATAGATTGTTTATTAGTTAATAGTTTTTGCAGTTTTGGTATTTGCATTAAGCTAATACTGACAATACAAAAGCAAGCAACTAATGGCGTGGTAATAGCTTCACGAGATAAAAACATAGTGGGGGAGTGGGGGAGTGGGGGGCAGGGAATAAAAATTACAGTTACTCAACTTCCACTTCCACTTCCACTTCCACTTCCACTTCCACTTCCACTTTTTCTTCTTTCTTCTTTCTTCTTTCTGACTCGGTGACTCCTGCTCCCTGCTATAAACTAAGCTAACTTAGCAATTTCACCTTCCATGAATTTAGCAATCTGACTAAGTTTTTCCGGTGAGTTGGTTTCCATGTACACTCTCACCAAAGGTTCTGTTCCAGAAGGACGCAGTAACACCCAGCTACCCTCTTCTAAATACAGTTTAATACCATCTTTCCTGCCCACCTCTTTCACCTGAATTCCTGCCACTTCTGAGGGCGGATTTTGGGTGTAGGAATCAATGACTGCGACTTTGTGATCTTCCGTGAGGTGTAAATCCAAGCGATTGTTATACAAAGGTCCATCAGCTTCGGCTATAGCTTCTTGTACCAACTGACTTAAAGGCTTACCTTCATAAGCGATCGCCTCAGCTACTAGCATATCTGCTAAAACCCCATCTTTTTCGGGAATATGCCCAATGATACTTAAACCACCGGATTCTTCTCCACCGATCAAAACGGCGGTTTCCCGCATTTTCTCGCCAATGTATTTAAAACCTACCGCAGTTTCATAAATTTGTAAGCCATACTTAGCAGCAAAATTATCTAATAAATGCGTAGTTGCCACAGTCCTAACAATTGCACCGCTCTTACCCTTGTTTTTAATCAAATGCCGTGCTAGAACTAACAGCACTGTATTGGGAGTGAGAACATTACCTTGTTCATCAACAATACCAAAGCGATCGCTATCACCATCTGTAGCCAAACCCAAATCCGCATGATCAGCCTTCACTGCTGCCACCAACTCAACTAACTGTTCCCCTTTGGGTTCAGGCATACCACCGCCAAACAGGACATCTCGCCAATCGTGGAAACTTTCTAATTGACAACCACAGTGTTGCAAGACTTCATCTAAATATCCCCGTGAGGTAGAATAAAGGGCATCATATTTGACCTTTAAATTCGCACTTTTAATTTTTTCCACATCTAACAAGGTGTAGATAAAATTTAGATAATCGGGCTTCGGATCAAAAGTAGAAATTGAACCAGATGGGTTACTGCCGGGTAACTCGTCCGATGCTGTTTCTATATTGGCGACAATAGTATCAGTAATTTCTGGAGTTGCAGGACCTGCATAATCGGGAATATATTTAATCCCACAATAGGGTGCAGGATTATGACTAGCAGTAAACATCAAAGCCCCTGCGGAATTGAGAAGACGAGCATTGTAGGCAATTACTGGCGTGGGACAATCCCGATCAGTAATTTTCACATTCCAGCCCAAATCCGCCAAAACTGCGGCAGATGCCTGGGCGAACTCGTCAGCTAAAAACCGTGTATCGTAGGCAATTAAAACAGGCCTATCCTGACTATAGGCAGTTTCCAGATAACTAGCGATCGCTCTCGTTACTTTCCGTACATTAGGAAAAGTAAAATCATCGGCAATAATTCCGCGCCATCCATCAGTACCAAACTTTATCTTACCGGAATTGCTAGGGTTACTCATATTGCCACTCTCTCCCGTGCATTATTATGACTATTTACTATTAGGAAACATCCAGCAAAGCTGTGGAACAGCCACTAAGCCGCAAGTATCCCCAAGGTAATTTCTCTCACTCTACATGAGCAATGTCAACCCCCAATAGACCCTTTGTTAGTTACCACCTTTGGTCTTTATTTGCCCCCAGCCGGGGACAGGAACATTGGCATTGCCAAATGAGAAGAGGATTTATTAAAGCGCGACAGCATGAACCCCAAGTCAAAGCTTTATTGGCAACAGCTACCCCACCCCAGCGCATTGGCATTCTTGCCCAAAAAGGTGTGTATGAGTTTCATCGTCATCTTCATTGGTTAACCCAGGTTGATGGTGTGGAAAAAGTGGCGAGGTTATTGAGATTGAGTCAAACCCATGAAACAGTTAAATATCGGGTATTACAAATTTTAAGAAAATATCAAAATGCCCCTTTATTATTAGGTAAGCGGATTCTAGAATTAACTTCAGGTGATGAAGGTTTTCCCAAACCGATTGTGATTGAAAAACAAGATTACTGCTTTCGGTTATATGCCGCTATGGATTGTATATTTATTGAGTCTGATAGCACCTTACATATTTTAGATTTTAAAACAGGTAGATCGGCTTTTGACCACAGACAAGCACTAGTTTATTTACTTGCAGCCCGTTATCTTTATCCTGGCAAACCCGCAGTTGCATCTTTTTATAATTTGGAAGCTGGCAAAAAATCGGAATTAATTACTATTAGTAATAGTGAGTTTAAATCTTTAGAATCTGAGTTAGCAAATATTGCCCATCAACATCAAGAAGATTTGCAACAATATGAAGCTAAAAATAGCAACTTCAGTCAAATATTTCCCCCCAATCCTGGCAACCATTGCCGTTTTTGTGCTTTTAATTCTATCTGTGAATTCGCTGATTTAAAACTACCAAAATCTTATGTGATGCCAATTACAAAAGTTAGCGGTAAGCGTAAAGCTCAGTGGCTTTAGCCCTGAGAGTGTCAAAAAATCTCACCCTTCTCCAACATTTTCGTGAGTCGTATTTGGTGATTTAGAAAGTGAGATTGAGTAAGTTATCTTAATTTTGTTCGTTGGGCAATTCCTCACTCGCGCGTATTGTATTCATCTCATCACCTCCCTATCGAGTAGGTGAGAGGCTTATACTGTTTAAGCTAAAATAATTCACAACCATAATTAACTGTACAAATCTTGCTGCATCATCAATCTCCGCCTCAATTATTGATGATTTTGTCAATCTAGCTGTCGGTGATTTGGAGAGTTATGCTACTGGAGAAAAAATTTCCATGCCAAATTAGAAAATAAACCTTAATTACGGGTATTATATGGTTGAGGCATTCCTCATGTTAATAGTCTAAAAGTCCACTTTTTAATTTTCGGAGCTATTCAATGTCAATTTACGTTGGTAATTTATCCTATGAGGTTACAGAAGAAGACCTCAAGCAGGCATTTTCAGAATATGGAACTGTGAAAAAAGCTCAACTGCCTACTGACCGAGAAACCGGACGCGCCAGGGGTTTCGGCTTTGTAGAAATGAGTTCAGACGCAGAAGAAACAGCCGCGATTGAAGCACTTGATGGTTCTGAATGGATGGGACGCAGCTTGAAGGTTAACAAAGCTAAACCCAAAGAAGATCGTGGTGGTGGTGGCCGGAACCGTTACTAAGTTTTAACACCTACAATAAACCGTAATTCTATCAAAACAGACACATATTGTGTCTTTTTTAAGTCCTATGGCGGATTTTATCTGAGTGCTGATATTGTAGTTAAGGAACAAGTCAACTTTTTAATTTTCGGAGTCATTCAATGTCAATTTACGTTGGTAATTTATCCTATGAGGTTACAGAAAATGACCTGAGTGGGGTTTTCGCAGAATATGGAACTGTTAAGAGAGTCCAACTACCTACTGATCGGGAGACTGGTCGGAAAAGAGGTTTTGCCTTTGTAGAAATGGGAACAGAGGCAGAAGAAACAGCCGCAATTGAAGCACTTGACGGTGCTGAATGGATGGGACGGGGCTTAAAAGTTAACAAAGCTAAACCCAAGGAAGATCGTGGTGGTGGTGGTGGACGTGGTGGATATGGTGGTGGTGGACGCGATCGCTACTAAATTTTGCCATTAAAACTCTAAGCATCATATTTTCAGGACAGAGAAAATCTCTGTCTTTTTTAATGTATACAAAAGCTTAGGGATCACCAAAAAATAAATTACCCAATTTTGTGGGATGGGCATCCTGCCTGTCCTTGGTAATTAGCGGGCAATTCGTCCCGCACCACAAGAAACTTTTGGGGATTTTTTTAATTGGAAGTCC
>NZ_JADEWA010000290.1:0-6971 GCF_015207865.1 Dolichospermum sp. LEGE 00246 | reverse complement strand
ATACTTAATTCATTTAAACTAATTTAGGGATAGGAATATGGACATGACAAAAATCCTGATTCAGACAATATTCAGTTTCGCGCAAAGAAAGATGCAAAGCAGCAAAGACGCAAAGGAAAACCAGCAATTTATCAATAACATCCTGAAAATCCTAAAATCCTGGATATCCTGATTCTGACAATATTGAATATTCATTTTCACGCAAAGACGCAAAGGAAAACCAGAAATTTATCAATAACATCCTGTAAATCCTTAAATCCTGGATATCCTGATTCTGACAATTTAGAAAATGTGTGCTATACTAAGTCCATACACCAAAACCCGCTTTTTGTAGAAAAAAATATTTTCCGCCGTCAGGCGGGGGGCTAAGAAGGGAAAAGAAAAAAGAGAAAAGGGCAAAAGGGTAAAAGTGCAAAGAATTAAAGAGTCCTTGCGCCGGAAACTACTAACCGAAACCCATTGTTGTAGTCCCTGTTATCTGGGTTAGCGTTGTTACGACACGCAGAACGGCAAGTCCCAGGGTTGTAGTACCAAGAACCACCGCGCAGCAGATTTGTACCGCTTCGCCCTGTCAATGCACTACCATCTGTAGGCGCGTTATTGTAACTATCTATATAATCATCCAAACACCATTCCCACACATTACCGTGCATATCATACAAACCAAAAGCGTTAGGAGGAAAAGAACCTACATCTGTGGTTTGTTCACGATACTGGCCTTTTGGTGCAGAAGCTTTTGGTGCAGAAGCATAAGTAAGATTACCATAATAATTTACCAAATCAGGGGTAATACTTTCACCAAAATAAAATGGTGTGGTAGTTCCGGCTCTACAAGCATACTCCCATTCAGCTTCACTGGGTAATCTGTAGTTTTTTCCTGTCTTTTGGCTTAACCGTTGACAAAAAGTAACTGCATCATTCCAACTAACGCTTTCAACAGGACGATTATCACCTTTGAAACCAGAAGGGTTAGCACCTATGATAGCTTGATACTGTGCCTGTGTCAATTGATATTTCCCCATACAGAAACTAGGAACAGTAACTTGGTGTTGGGGACTTTCATCTGAACCTCTTTTTGCTTCACTTTTCGGTGAACCCATCATAAATGTTCCCCCTGGTATTTCAACCATTTCCAATGTCACACCATTTCCTAAATCTTCTGTAAAGTATTTTGCTGACGAGTTGCGTCGCTTGATGATTTTCCCTGATGCGTTAGTGCTGACAACTTCAAAACTAAAGGTTTTCAAGTTATTTGAGGAAGTTGTATTTTCAGGAGTTGTTGTATTTTCAGGAGTTGGTGTATTTTCAGGAGTTGGTATATTTTCAGGTGTTGGTGTATCTGAAATTGAAGTTTGATTTTGCTTCCCAGAAAATAAATTTTGTCCCACAAATGCGACAGTTACACCACCTAAAAATAATCCTCCATAGATAAAACCGCGACGATTGATTCTAGTTGGAGAATTTCCCAAAGATTGATTTTTATTTCCCCCTTGAGGTACATAAACTGTAGGAGGAATTTGTATATCTTTAATAACTTCATCCGCAGATTGATAACGTTTTTGAATATCAACTTTCAACAACTTATCTAAAACTTGCCCCAATTCCTGACTCACAGAACCAGATAAATATTGTCGCCAATTATTCACCCAACTAAAACCATTTATTGTCCATAAATTAAAAGGATCAACCCCTGTTAATAAATGAAAACAAGTTGCACCTAAAGCAAATAAATCACTGGCTGGATAAGCTTCACCAAGCTGAATTTGTTCCAATGGACTATATCCATAAGAACCTATTTGTGTTCCTATTTGGGTGTGAACTGTGGTAGTTAATTGTTTCGATGCCCCAAAATCAATTAATACCAATTTACCATCACTGGCTCGGCGCATGATATTCTGTGGTTTAATATCCCGATGAATAATATTACGTTCATGAATAAACTTTAAAGATGGTAATAAATCTAGTAATAATTCCCGAATTTGGGTTTCCTTGTATTTTCCCTTTTGTGCTAATTCATCTAATAAATTTTCCCCTTTAATAAACTGTTGTACCAAATAGAGAAACCCATTATCTTCAAAATAAGCAAACAGCGTTGGTATTTGTGGGTGTTCTCCTAAATCTTGTAAACGTTTAGCTTCTTCAATAAATAATTCTGTAGCTTTTTTTAAAGCGTAAGTTCCTGACTGTTTAGGTGCAAGTTGCTTGATTACACAAGGTTCATTGAGTTTCTGGCTATCTTCCGCTAAATAGGTTCTCCCAAAACCACCTTCAGCAGAAAGCACCCGCAATACTCGAAAGCGATTGATTAATAATGCTATTAACGGGGTTCTGCAAGATTGACAGAACTTGTGATCATCAGGGTTGATAGGTTGGGAACAATCCGGGTTTAAACAGCAGATCATAATCTGTGGCAGATGACTGTATAACCTTTATCATACAACATAAGTAATTCTCTGTCCCTTCCTGATATAGCGGTATGCACTTAAATGAAATACATCATCAGCCCCTTCTCCTTGACAAAGCTATGGTGTACACACAAGTTAAATTACCCCCTACGGTGTACACACAATTCCCCCTATGACTTGATTTCGTTATCTAATTTTAGTCTGTGCGATAGCGTTCGCGTCTCGTTCGCGGTAGCGTTCCGATAGCTTGCGTGGCGACGCAGGAGCCATAGGAATAGAGATAGCGCGACCTAGGAATCGCTCTGGAAGTCTTTCATTGCCTTCCCGTAGCGTCTCCCACAGAGGAGGAATAACGAAGCGATAGCGTTCGCAAAGCGTCCCGGAGGGAACTAGCGCGACCTAGGAATCGCAAAAACCACGGGATTATGTGATTACTTGCGCTCGTGATGACAATTTCAGGGGTCTATAACGCCTGAAACCCTTGCAGATACCACTTGTGTGTACACCGTAGCCTTTTAGGAGAGGGCTAAGGAGAGGTAGGGAAGGGGGGTTAGGTTTCTGGAGATTATCGGTTTCATCTAATACTTTTCAAACAACCTCTTATACCAAATTTTTTTCATCTAAAATCTAAAATCTAAAATCTAAAATTCTTATAAGGGAAACTCTCTATAGAATCCCCGCCTCTTTGGACTGGGGAGTGTCAACCTATTTACACTATGCTGTAGTAGTAATCGAAGTTAACGCCCCAGCATCCCCAGCTTTTTTCCTGTCTGGAAACGAGCAAGAGAAGGAGGTCGCCCACTGCGATACAGGAGAAGTTACTCATTCGTAACCCTATGCCATATTGGGATCTGATTCTAGACCCCATTGGTGTTTGAGCATTTCTTGGTAAGTTGCTTCACGGACGACCATTTGCTCATAAAGTTTGACCAAAAAATCCTGAGCTTGTTCGTGGCTCATGTGTTGGACTTGTGTAGCAAAGGAGCGAATGCTAAATTGCTGTTCCAAAGATAGTTCAGTTCGTTGATTCATAATGAACTCCAAAACAAACAAGGTTTAAAGTCGAAATTGATAACAGAATTGAAAAGTTGGAAGTCAGTATTTAAAGGTAAAACAGGCTGTTGCTTGTTATTTAAATTCCTTAGTTCCTTTATTTGCAATCTGTTGAATTACATAAAAGTCCGAAGAGGTAATCCTTGGGCTAGATTTTGCTTAACATTTGTTTCTCTATATTAAGAAAGATAACAAGTCTTTGACAATTTGCCCATCTTTTTGAATTTATTTTTCCGAGGTATGTGCTGGTATTGAATCTATTGATACAAGAATCAACTCCGCAGAGAGCGGATTTGTGCAAGTTGGATGGTTTGATTTTGGTGGAGATTCTTTAAATTACAGTAGTTATGGGTTGGTTGCTATTTAGAGGTTATGGGTGAGAAATCAGGACACAGGCAAGTTTTATGCTTGGCACTGATTTTGATTATCTGATGTCTTAACCGCTTATTTGCTATTTATTTAAGACATACTACAAGGTGCAATATGTCAATTGTGGAAATTATAGAAATTTAAGCTCCTGTGGTAATTTTTGGAGATTAAAAATATTTTTATCAAATTGTTAATATAAAAAATGCTCAATTTGAACAAATTGTTAAGTATATTTACTTTTTTAGTTAGGCAAGGGGGAAGGGTTCATCTCGTTCCCAGTCTCTGACTGGGAATGCTATCACAGAGGCTCTGCCTAAATCTGTTGTTGAAGGCAGAGCCTTCTGGAGTTCATTCCCATACAGAGTATGGGAACGAGGGGAGACCGGAAAATTAGGCTTTTACGGACACAAGGACAACGGTAATATTATCCACCTTGTTCTTTGGCGGCTTCAACTAGGGTGTGAGCAGCTTTTTCTAAATTGGGTGCGTCGTTGATGTATTTAAAAATTTTCTGATCTATCATCTCGTTCCCAGTCTCTGACTGGGAATGCTATCACAGAGGCTCTGCCTAAATCTGTTGTTGAAGGCAGAGCCTTCTGGAGTTCATTCCCATACAGAGTATGGGAACGAGAGGAGACTGGAAAATTAGGCTTTTACGGACACAAGGACAACGGTAATATTATCGTGTCCACCTTGTTCTTTGGCGGCTTCAACTAGGGTGTGAGCAGCTTTTTCTAAATTGGGTGCGTCGTTGATGTATTTAAAAATTTTCTGATCTATGAGTTCTTCTGTGAGTCCATCACTACAGAGGAGTAGGCGATCGCCATTTTCGATAGTTAGGGGTTGAATATCAATGTGGTTGAGGTCTTCTCTGCCTAAACAACTAGATAAAACGTGGCGATAGGGATGAACTCTGGCTTCATCAGCAGTAATGTCGCCAATTTTCAGGGCCTTGGCAATCCAGGTATGGTCTTCTGTAATTTGTTCTAATTGTGATTCTCGCAGACGGTAAAGACGGGAATCACCAACATGACCACATACGGGTAATTCCGATGGACGAATCATGATGACTACGGCTGTTGTTCCCATATCAGAACGTTCAGGATGATTTTGTTGGTCTTTAACTATGGCTTGATTGGCGGTGGATAAAGCTTGTTCTAAAATTTCTGAGGAAGATTGGGGGGATTGCCAATTTTGGTCTAGATATGAACGAATTTCTTCGGTAGCGATGCGACTAGCTTCTTCTCCTCCTGCATGACCACCCATTCCGTCGGCTACTATAAAGAATCGCCCTGCGGGATCAATATAGTAGGAATCTTGATTATAAGCACGAATAAGCCCCGGATCTGTACAACCGGTAGATTCAAGTTTCATAGATTTTTCGTGAACAATTAATTAATACATTCGATCATAACGGTCGAGGCGTAGAAGCAGACGAATCAGCATGAATGAAACTGATGCGGCAATTAAACCAATCAGACTTGCTAACCATACATAGTGGCTAACTAGAAGAATTGTGGCAGCAATTGTAAACCCACTGATAATAAGAGCATAGCTTATTCCCAGTTGAATATTACCCTGTCGCCGTATCAGGCGTTCAGTTTCTACGGAGCGAACTCTTAGTCGAATATCCCCACGTTCTATTTTATCTAGGGTATCTTCTAATCTTCGTGGTAATCCTAAAGCAGTGCTACTAACTTGGACTGCTTGACGACTTAATTCATTCAAGAAGCTATTCCCCTCAGAACTACTGTTATCTGTCATAAGCTGCATTGCGTAAGGCTGGGCAACTTCCATAAAGTTAAATTCTGGATCTAGACCTTTCCCCACACCTTCGAGGGTGGAAAAGGCACGCATGACGAAGGTAAAAGTGGCTGGAAATCTAAATGGTTGATCATAAGCGAGTTCATACAAATCCTCACTGATAGCTGCCACCGATTGGTTTTCAAAGGGCTTGTCCATGAAGTTATCCAGCATATACTGGACAGAACGACGGACAGGTCCCATGTCTTCAACTGGGGCGATCGCTCCTAAATCAACTAGAGATTTTACCACACGGTCGCCATCTTTTTGGGCGATACCAAATAAAGTTTCCATTAAGCCTTCGCGGACATTGGATTTAATTGTTCCCATCATCCCGAAGTCGTAGAAAATTAAAGCCCCGTCAGGACTAACTGCCAGATTACCAGGGTGGGGGTCAGCGTGGAAGAAGCCATTATTCAGCAGTTGATGTAGATAGGCTTGTGCGCCGTAACGAGCGATCGCTTTTCTATCCACACCAGCCGCATCTAAAGCATCATATTGACTAACTTTAATCCCCGGCACATACTCTAAAGTAATTACTCTAGAGGTAGCATAACGCCAATAGACTCTCGGTACTTTTACCCAATCATAAATACGGAAATTCCGGCGAAAAGTATCGGCGTTGCGTCCTTCATTCAGATAATCAATTTCTTCCCAGAGAATACGACAACACTCTTCATATATACCCATCCAATCTCTACCGCGTCCCCATTTGGGATGATTTTGAAAATAGCGGGCAATACCTTTAAGAATGCCTAAATCAATTTCAAACAGCTTTTTGAGTCCAGGACGTTGCACCTTGACAACTACGGACTCACCAGTATACAAAATCGCCTTATGGACTTGACCCAAACTAGCAGCAGCCAGGGGAACAGGTTCAAAATCTTGGAACAGGACGGAAATTTTCTTCCCTAATTCCTGCTCAATAATTCCTTCTACCTGTTCATAACTAAATGCCGGGACTCTATCTTGTAACTTAGATAACTCCTCCACATATTCAGCAGAGAAAATATCCGCACGAGTTGAAAACAGTTGTCCAATCTTAATAAAAGTCGGACCCAAATCTAAAAACGTCGTTCTAATCCAGATTGCTTGGGCTTTGCGTCTAGCTGCTTGCTTGGTTTCTGTTACACCACCGGGGTAACTCCAAGCCTTGTTATAGCGCCAAATTTTGAACATCAAGGTCAAGACAAAAGACCAAATATCCACAAAGCGGCGTTTGCTAGAGTATTCTTCCCGATTCCAACGGTATGCTTTGTCTGAGTAACCTTGTTCCATATTTTTCTTATACCGTCGGGTTGTTACGGAGGTAGGGGAGGTAGGGGAGGTCTGTCTCTTATA
>NZ_JADEWA010000289.1:0-6978 GCF_015207865.1 Dolichospermum sp. LEGE 00246 | reverse complement strand
TCAACGAGGTTGCTATACTTTCAGCGATCTGCTATAATTTCAGAGAATTTCATAATTGGGTTATTGTCGTCAATTTTGGATCTTTCAGAAGATGCTAGTCTCAAACCCTTTATTGACAGTAGTTTCAGAAATTAATTTCCCAGGCTAATACAAAACTTTACAAAATTCATAGCTATTCCCTCGACAATTTTAGCCATGAATTTGCTCAGAAATGATCTAATTTGAGCGATCGCAAAAATTTCCTATTGACAAATTGACAAAAAAGTGATATGTAACCTGTCAATGTTATTAATTTTAGTGATATTTAGGACTTACGCACGAGTTACGGAATAATGAACCACAGAGAACACAGAGAACACAGAGAAATTTTGCGTAAGTCCTGATATTAAATCAACATGAATTAAGTAGGTGAACACAATAAAACCAAACTGTGTAAAGAAATGTAAAATCGCCCAAACCCTCTTCACTCTTGCCTCTTGCCTTTTGCCTTGCCATAACGACAATTTTCAACGCCAACCTACTTAAAGTTTACTCAAAAATTTCCGGGTTATTTAGTCATCTTCAGATGACTTCTGCTATTAGACTGGGAATTCATTCCCAGGCGGGCTACAGGTTTTACCTTAAGTTGACACCAATGAAGCTCTTGCTTTACCCCTACACATCTGGGCTTTTTGTCATTTGGCAAAAGTTTAAATCTCACCCGTGTTTAGTATACATCAATTTGATTGATGTTGGGTTGCGCTTTGCTTAACCCAACCTACGGTACTAGATATTTTTGGCACAATTGCCGAAAGTCTTCACCCCGCATTTCAAAATTGGGATATTGGTCAAAACTAGCGCAAGCTGGAGATAATAATACTACAGAGGCTTGATATTTTTTGGCTAATTCCCCAGATAAGGATACGGCGTTTGCCATTGTTTCAACTATGTGATAATTGCTATATCCCATCTCTTGCAGCCGTTTCGCAAATGCCGGTGCTGCGTTACCTATGAGTAAAACGGCGGCGGCTTTGGCTTGAATTTGGGCTAACCAAGTGGTATCATCCCCAGCTTTGGCTTCGCCACCAGCAATTAAAATGGCGGGACTATGGACAGATGCTAATCCTACTTCGGCTGCGTCGTAGTTGGTGGCTTTGCTATCGTTAATAAAATCAATTCCTTGCCAATTGCAGATATGTTCTAAACGGTGGGGAACGCCAGAGAATTCACGCACAGCTTGCGAAATGGCGGTAATATCTATACCTGCTAATCTAGCAGCGGCGACGGACATGAGCAGATTTTGCTGGTTATGTTCCCCTACCATTCGCAATGCAGATACCTCTACAATGGCTTGGGGTGTGGGGGTGATTTTTTCCATTACCCAGCCATTTTCTATATAAAAGCCTTTTTCGCCGATTAGGAATTTTTCACCTTTAACGGTTGTCCAATAGGCTTTTGGCCAATGAGTTAATCCTAATTTGCTCAAATAAGTATCATCACCATTAAATATTTGAATTTGGGAATTATGTAATAATTTGGCTTTGATATTATAGTAATTTTCTAATGTTTTGTGTCGGGCTAAATGATCTGGGGTGAAGGTTGTCCAAATCCCAATGCGGGGCGCTAAAGTTACGGAAGATTCGATTTGATAACTACTAAGTTCAGCAATTATCCAATCAGGGCGATTTTGGATTTTAGATTTTGGATTTTGGATTGCTACCTCGCAAGCAGCATGACCAATGTTACCACAGGCGGGGGCGTTCAATCCCGCTGTTTGGAAAATGGCAGCAGTTAAAGCGGTGGTGGTAGTTTTACCATTTGTCCCGGTGATTGCTACCCAAGGAATATCTTGCAAATATCGCCAAGCTAGTTCCATTTCGCCAATAGTTTCTATGCCTAATTCTCGCGCTTTGGCTAAAATAGGAATATCCCAAGGAACTCCGGGACTGAGAACTATTAATTTGGATATATCAGAGTTGGTGAATTCTGGTTTGTGTCCTAATTTGACGGTAATGTGTTCGCTGGCGAGTTGTTGTTGTTGTTCGAGGAGGGTTGGGGAGGTGCTACTATCGCAAAGTTCAACCTCCCAGCCTTCCTGTTTCAACAATCTTGCCGCAGCAACACCGGATTTTCCGAATCCAATAATTAACGCTTCTGGCATAGACTATGTAGCATCCCTGGTTAAGCTTCCCTATTGTAGTGTTAATTGGCAAAAATTACACCAATTTTTGTTGCGTTATGCTACAAATTTTTGACTATCGCGCCAAAGTCCGCCAATACACGGGCGTGATTTCGCAGTAATCCCAGTAAATTTAAGCGATTTTGCTTAATATCGGGATTTGCGTCCATAACTAGAACGCTGTCTTCACCATCAAAAAATGTACTGACGGTGGGGGCAATTTTTGCTAGTGCGGTTACTAATAGTTGGTAATCCCGGTTTTGTTGTGCTGCTTGGGTTTGAGGAACTAATTCGAGTAAAGCGTTATAAAATGCAGATTCGGATTTTTTCTGGAAGAGTTGGGGATTAATTAAAGACTGTGGTTCTAGGGTTTGAAAGTCTAGATTTCCCTGGGCTGCTAACCGGGTGGAACGGTTGACGGTTTCGTAGATTTTATCTAATGTACCATCTTTGCGGATTTGTTGTAAATAGAGAGCGCGATCGCGGACATCTAATAAATCCGTTAATGCTCGTTCTGTGTATTCAGGATCATTTTCTCCCAAAACTGCATTTACCAAATCGTAATCTATCTGTTTTTCATCTTGTAATAAGGTGCGAATCCGTTGTAGAAAAAATTCTTGCAAGGTTTTAATTAAGGATTTGGCATCTTTGTTAAAAGTTGTAGCAAAATCTGTGGCGATTTCTTCTAAAAGGGTTGATAAATTAATTTGTAAATTCGCCAACCAGGTAATATTAACAATCGCATTTGCTGCGCGACGTAAGGCGAAAGGATCTGATGAACCTGTGGGAATTAAACCTAAACCAAAGATACTCACTAAGGTATCTAATCTATCTCCTAAACCAACTATTTGCCCTGTGAGAGTTTGGGGAAAAATATCATCAGCATTTCTGGGTAAATAATGCTCAAAGATGGCTTTTGCAACTTCTGGATTTTCGCCATTGGCTAATGCGTATTTTTCGCCCATAATTCCCTGTAATTCTGGGAATTCATAGACCATTTGTGTGACTAAATCGGCTTTACAAAGTAATGCGGCTCTTTGTATATTCTGGGTTTGGTCTGAATTTAATTGTAGTTGAGTGGTAATTCTTTCGGCATTTTTAACTATTCTGGCGATTTTGGCACGAACTGAACCTAAATCTTCTTGAAAGGTGACTTTTTCTAATTGGGGTAAGTAGCTTTCTAAGGGTTTGGCTAAATCAGCTTCATAGAAAAATCTACCGTCAGCTAACCGCGCTCGAATGACTCTAGCATTACCAACGGCGATAATATCAGCTTTGGCTGGATCTCCGTTACTAATGGTGATAAAATTGGGCAATAATTCCTGGCAATCAGCATTTTTGAAGACGGGAAAATAACGCTGATGACTTACCATGACTTCGGTAATTACTTCTTTTGGTAAGTTGAGAAATTCCTCTTCAAATTGGCCGATAACTGCTGTAGGATATTCAACTAAATTGACAACTTCTGCTAGTAAGTCGGGGTAAATTGGGGTATATCCGCCTAATTTTTCGGCTGCTGCTTGCACTTGATTTGTGATGATTTCGGCTCGGCCTTCTGGGAGTACATTTACATAGCCAGAAGCCAAGGTTTTGACATATTCTGTAGCGTGGTCAATGCTGACGGGTTGGGGGTGTAAGACTCTATGGGTGCGAGAAAGGCGACCTGCTTGCAGCAGCGCTTCGCTATCGCTTTTAACAACTTTTGCCCCATTTTCTAATTGTAGTGGTAGAATTTCCCCATCTAACAATGTGACTAAAGTGCGAATTGGGCGCGAAAACCGTCCGTCACCATGTCCCCACCGCATTAACCGCTTGCCTTCTAAGTTCCAGACCCATTGGGGGACAAGTTCAGTTAAAATATCGGCGATGGGACGACCGGGAATTTGTTTGTTGACAAAGACGAAATCGCCTTTTTCCGTGGGACGAATTTCTAAAGCGGAAATATCTACACCTTGCTTACTCGCAAAACCAATGGCGGCTTTAGTGGGTTGTCCATCTTTAAAAGCTGCTTGTGCGGGTGGTCCTTTGATTTCTTCTTCTCTGTCTGCTTGCTGGGAAGGTAAACCTGTAATCAGAACTGCTAACCGGCGGGGTGTTCCATAGACTTCGACAACCGCTTCGGGGAGATTGTGGGTTTTGAGACTTTCGGGAATGCGCGATCGCCATTGTCCAATAGCATCACTCAAAAAACCTGCGGGTAATTCTTCTGTACCGACCTCTAATAAAAATGCTGGCATAAGATACTGTTTTTAAGTTGGTGTGGCTTAATATTAGTCAATTCCAGCATTGTACGCCAGTTCCGACTCTTGAGGAAAATCTAAGAGGGTGGTTAAAAAGTCATGATTGCTGTATCAAATGTTAATTACTTAAGCAGTGGGACAGAATTAATTACACAATGTCATTGCGTTAGCGCAGCGTGGCGTTAGCCATATGGAAGGAAGTGAAATGAAGCAATTACAAGGGTCGTGATTGCTTCCCTTCGCTCGCAATGACTGTAAATAAGTAGTGAGGCAAAATTAATTACATAATGTCATTGCGTTAGCGTAGCGTGGCGTTAGCCATATGGAACAAAGTGAAATGAAGCAATCGCAAGGGTTGTGATTGCTTCCCTTCGCTCGCAATGACTGTAAATTGTCATTGCGTTAGCGTTACGTGGCGTTAGTAATATGGAAGGAAGTGAAATGAAGCAATTCCAAGGGTCGTGATTGCTTCCCTTCGCTCGCAATGACTGTAAATAAGTAGTGAGGCAAAATTAATTACATAATGTCATTGCGAATGGAACAAAGTGAAATGAAGCAATCGCAAGGGTTGTGATTGCTTCCCTTCGCTCGCAATGACTGTAAATAAGTAGTGAGACAAAATTAATTAATTCTGTCTCACTACTTACCAAACACTATAGCCACCTGAGTATAAATATTTTTTGCATAGAGATATCAAACCTGAGAAATTTGGGAATAATTGAGATTAGTGTGGATATTGCCCTATTTTTGCATCTATGTGAAAGCACGCTTTTTTCAATTAACCTATTAAAAATACTATGAAAAGCCATTTCCGAACGCAATTTTTAGGCTATTTTTTATCACCAAAGCTAGGCAATACGGGATTTACCCTAATTGAACTACTTGTAGTTATACTCATGATTGGTATTTTATCTGCGATCGCCCTACCCACTTTACTGAGTCGGGCTAATAAAGCTAAACAGGTAGAATCTAAACTATATGTTGGTGCAATGAACCGCGGTCAACAAGCTTATTATCTAGAAAATACAGTCTTTACTGAATCTATTGATGAATTAGGCGTTGGTATTCGACAGCAAACAGAGAACTATTTATATAAAAGCAATATTGCTCCTAGTAACACAGTGGTGACAAATAACGGTATATCCAGGAAACCAGCGTTGAAATCCTATGCAGGAGTCCCCTATTTAAATACGATTCTCAGCCCAGATGGTACTATTGGATCAGTTACCATCACTATTTTATGTGAAAGTCCTGCTGCTGGTGAAGGGACCGAGCAAACAATGAATTTAGCCTCTTGTCCCACTGGTTGGATACCTTTATAAATGCCAACGGTTGGATTGATTGAATAAACATAATCAGATGAAATCACCTGTATGTAAGCTTTCTAATCCATTTTTATATCTAGGAAAAAATATTTTTTGGTGGGGTGATATGAAATTGATCAGAACTGGGTAAGTTATTTGCATAAAGAAACAAACAACACTCCGACCAGGGAAAACTACTATGAAAACTGAACTGAAAGCCAAATTCTTGCAACACCTTCTTGGTAAAAAGAAAGATAATCAAGGTTTCACCCTGATTGAATTGTTAGTTGTTATCATCATCATCGGTATTCTGTCCGCTATCGCTCTTCCCTCCTTCTTGAACCAAGCTAAGAAAGCTAAACAGTCTGAATCTAAGACCTATGTTGGTTCTATGAATAGAGGTCAACAAGCTTTCTACACAGAGAATGATTCCTTTGGAACCACTGTTGATTCACTAGGTATTGGTATTAAAACTACAACCCAGAACTATACTTATAGCACAAGTGCAACAAACGGTACTGGTGTTGCTTCTTGGGCATTGAGCAGTTCTTCGACAGCTACAAGTGTTACCGCTTTGAAAAACTATGGTGGTAAAGTATATCTTGCAACAGCAGGTACTAACAATGAAGTTACCAGTTTAGCTTTCCTATGCGAAACGAATGCAGTTGACGTAGCAGGCACCACTGTCTTAGCTAACTCTACAGGTGATGGTGGTTGTACTGGTGGTAAATTAATTAAGTAATATTTAACCAGTTAATCAGCTAATTTTACCACATAATGGTGTAGTTTTTGCATTAACCTTACGAACAATGTTTCTTGTTTGTAAGGTTAATTTTTGTTTAGAATAGCCCTGCTATAATATAGTAAATTAATTCAAGATTTATTTTATGAATACCAAAAATTCTTTTGTTGAGGAAAATCTAAATGATTGGCAGAAGCAAGCAGAAAAATACCTAATTGCGGAAAAATATGGGCTGGCTGCCAGTCTTTATGAAAAAGCAATTGATAGAGAACCAGATGTTAAGTCTCACTACTGGCATTTAGGATTAATGCTATTGCTTCAAGACCAGGAAACTGAAGCACAAATAACTTGGTTGATGGCATTATCAGAAACAGAAGATGAAACTGACACAACAGAACTACTAAAAGTTTTGGAAACAGAAGCAGAAAGACGAATAAACATAGAAGACTATCATCTTGCATGGGCAATTCGCCAACACATATGTGAAATTGCACCTGAAAATATTAATAATCTACTATATCTTGTGAATATTAC
>NZ_JADEWA010000288.1:0-7033 GCF_015207865.1 Dolichospermum sp. LEGE 00246 | reverse complement strand
TCTCCAAACCTCTCCCCGAAGCGGGGAGAGGCTTTGAAAACCCCCTTCCCTCGTAGGGAAGGGGGCAGGGGGGTTAGGTTTTTGGAGATTATCGGTTTCATCTAATACTTTTAAAACATCCTCTTAGCCATTGTTCTAAGTCATTAATATCTCCAAAATCTAATAATGCTTCTCCGAGGTCTTCTAGCTGTGCTATTGTCAAGCTGTTAATACTTTCGATATGGCGAGTAATCAATTTTCCAAACCGCTTAGATAACTGCCGCAGCAGTAAGGTTTTTTCACCTTCTTGTCTACCTTCCTGTCTACCTTCCTGTCTACCTTCTTGTCTACCTTCTTGTTCACCTTCCTGCTTTGCTTCTTGATATACCCTTGTTTGCTTAATATCACTTACTAAAAACATGGCTTCTATCTCCTGACGGCTTAATTGGGAAAACTTTGACACTAAGACAGTTTCCAATAACTCTATAATACCTTGTCTTTCTCTCTCATTGCTAACTTCTGTTTTTGTTCTTGCCATCAAGTTTTGAACTAATTGTGGTGATTGGTTTTCTTTACTGACAATTAATTCAATTAACCCTACACCTATTGAACCTGATGGTATTTCATCTAAATAAATTCGTTTGATGCGACCACTATTGACTAATTCTTGTTGGTAATTAGTTAATCTTTCTACATCTAAACTACGTTTAGCAAATAAAGCTACTGCCTGCCAGTCTTGTTCTGGTTTATATTGATTGAGATAAATATTTATCTCTGTGATTAATTCCCAGTAAAATTCTGGTTTATTTTGAAATTGTACTTCGACGAAATAGATGGGTTTTTCCTCACTATCTGGCATGAATATCCCATCAAATCGAAAAGCTTTTTCTTTAACTTCTACAGACGTAAACTCATAACCTTCCGCATTTTCTGTTGGTTGTCCCAGTAGTTCAAATAATAGAGTATGGAAGGTGAGGAAGATTTGGTAGAATATTGTATCTGTGTGCATTATTTATGATTTAATTCCAAGCTGGTAGCTTCTGCTAAATGCTTAATTAGTGTAGACTGAGGTAAGGGTCCATGCAAGTGATTCCAAGGTAAAATTTGCTCAGTTGACCAATTGCTGTGAACATAAAAATCTAAGTCGGGAATTTGTCCTTTCAGTTGTTTAAAAGCCCGTTTATAACTTCCCAAAGAGTCGCCAAAATCACGGGTTAATTCTAATAATGGAGAAAGTCGGCGATCGCCTCTCGACAACAAAGCCTGTATAATTGACCAATTATAGCTTTCTGGTCGAAACTCCATCCCTTGAGGTTTTATTTGCTTTTGTAACAATTGCAACCGCTTTTCTGCTTGCTTATTTACCCCAAACCATTGAAATGGTGTGTGTGATTTGGGGACAAAGGTACTACATCCCAGTGTTAACCGCAAACCAGGGGCAGCTTTTCTTATACCTTCCATCATTTTTACAGTTGCGTCCACATCTTCTGCTTCTTCCCCAGGAATTCCCACCATTCCATAGAGTTTTAAACTAGATAAACCACCAGCTTTTGCATTGATAGCTGCTTGGATAATTTCATCATTACCTAATTTTTTATTGACAATTTTCCGAACTTTTTCCGAACCACTTTCCACCGCAATTGTCAATGATCTTGTATCTCGTTTTGCCAAAGTTTCGGCTAATTTAACTGTAACTGTATTGGTTCTTACAGAAGCCACACTCAACCGCACATCATCATATTTTGGTTGACTAATATAATCTAATAATTCTGTAAATTCTGGATGTTGAGTAACAGAAGCCCCTAACAAACCCAACCGACTTGTAACTTTTAAACCCCGTTCAATCCCAGGAATTAAAGAATTTTCCAAACTCGCAGTTCTAAAAGGCAACGTTAAATAACTAGCTAAACAAAAGCGGCACATTTCGGGACAACTCCGCACCACTTCCACCATATAAATATTTTCCCAAGCCGCTTTTTCTGTCACCACAGTAGAAGCAGAAAGAGTATTGCCTCGATAAGTTTGCTTTTGGATAATTGGGGGAATTTCCTCTGAAATCGGATTAATTGATTTTATTTCCCCATCTGGGGTAACATATTCTATTACATATAAACTAGGAATATAAATTCCCGGAACTTGGGCTAAAGTTTTTAATTGAGTTTCTCTATCAGCATTTCTGACTTTTTTATAAGTATCTATAAAATCGCCAAGCAGATTTTCACCATCTCCCAATAAAATCACATCAAAAAATTCGGCGTAAGGTTCAGGATTAGCCGTCAAAACTGGTCCACCACCAAAAACTAAAGGATAATTTTGATTGCGAGAATTAGCCCGAATGGGAATTTCTAAAGATTCCAGAAGATTAAAAATATTCACATAATCTAATTCCCAAGACATCGAAAAACCTAATAATTCTGGATATCTAGGAAGTTGTTCCCGAATATCAGTAAATAAGCGACTTACCTGCAAATCATCACGCATAGCCAAAGTCGCCCATACTACCTGATAACCCAGGCTAGTTATCCCCACAGTGTACTCATTGGGAAAGGCGAAAATTACGGGAATGGCATCGTGCTTGGGGGTTGCAGGGGTAAATAGAAGGCGTTCGCAGTCAAATACAGATGATGTCACAGCTTTTTTAGTAAGGTTATCTATATTTAATTTTAAGCCATAGAATAATCAAGTTAAAACATAATGTCACCCCATTAGCGAGAATAACGGGCAAAGCACCGAGAATAATCCCATAGACTAACCACAGAAACAAACCACTCATGAAGACAATCAGCATCACATAAGAAACATCTTTTGCTGATTTCGTGCGCCATATTTGGAACATTTGTGGTAAAAAAGCAATAGTAGTTAATGCCCCTGCAACTAAGCCTAAAATGGTGATAAAATCCATGTTCAATAATATATCCTGATTTTAAAGATTATACTCCATTAATTGCAGATATTTAGCTCAATAGTAGAAATTAAAAATTGAAAAAGTTTTTTAGATCATGTTATTTGAATCTTAGATCCGGAAAAAATATTATTTGTGAGTTATTGTTTTGATGATAAGTAGGTAAACGGAAAAATTTAAAGGTATATAACGATATGTAAAGTTGTCTCAATGCGAGATTATGATTGAGTTTCAGCCATTTTACAAAACGCAATACCCCTCATTTTTATTTTGTTTACCTACTTAATGTGGGCATTCTATGGGAACACCAAAAAATAAATTACCCAATTTTGTGGGATGGGCATACTTCGACAAGCTCAGCACAAGTCCTGCTTGTCCTTGATGATTAGCGGGCAAGATGCCCGCACCACAAGAAATTTTTGGGTATTTTTTTAATTGGAAGTCCCTATAAGAATAAGTAGGTGAACACAATAAAACCAAACTGTGTAAAGAAACATAAAATCGCCCAAACCCTCTTCACTCTTGCCTTTTGCCTTGCCATAACGACAATTTTCAACGCCAACATACTTAGTTATCAATTGCCATCTCTAATTGGCGAGGAATCGAATATGAAACAATACACCCTTTTTTATCCCACATTCCCCACTTCATTGTGTATTATCCATTAAAAAAGCTAAAAACCGGCTAAAATAAATCCTTTGCTGACAAGCCTTTCAAGACTTAACGGGAAAAGTCAGAATTCTACATGAGGAGTGATGCGATCGCCTAAACAGATCCTATAAATATGTGTATGTGTAGACCCCGTAGTTGCCCTCATAATTATCGGGTTAATGATCAATATCAATTCTACATGATGCGATCGCCCAAAAAATCCCATAATATATGTAGGGACGATCCCCCCGTGGTTCCCCTAATCTTTACTACAATTATATTTTACATAAGGATAAATCTTTGTGGATGATACTCTGACAATAACTAATGCAAATATTCCCCATGCACCAGAATTAGCAATTATTCGATTAGAGGATATTTTCAAAATTTATGGAATTGGGGAAATAGAAGTTAAGGCACTGAATAATGTAAATTTGGTGATCACACAAGGCGAATATTGTTCGATTATGGGACCCTCTGGTTCGGGCAAATCTACAGCTATGAATATTATCGGTTGTTTAGATCGTCCTAGTAGTGGAAATTATTATTTAGATAATTTGAATGTCGCGCAAATGAATGATACTGAATTGGCGCATATTCGCAATAGAAAACTCGGTTTTGTCTTTCAACAATTCCATTTATTAAATCAATTAACAGCCCTAGAAAATGTCATGCTGCCAATGGTGTATGCTGGTGTTAAATCTGGGGAAAGAAAAGATCGGGCGACATCCGCATTAATCAAAGTTGGCTTAGAAAACCGCCTCAACAACAAACCTACCCAATTATCAGGGGGACAACAACAAAGAGTAGCGATCGCTCGTGCCATTGTCAACAATCCCGTTGTTCTCCTCGCAGATGAACCCACCGGCGCACTTGATTCTCATACTACCCAAGAAGTATTAGACTTGTTCAGTGAACTTAATAGCAGTGGTATTACCGTTGTTATTGTCACCCATGAATCAGAAGTTGCGCGACAAACTAAACGGATTGTTTGGTTTCGTGATGGTGAAGTTGTTCATTCTCATCTGACTCCCCATGAATTACATGAAGTTGTCACATCTTAAATACAGCAGGAGGGAAAAGATAAGAGTTTGATGGCTTAATTTTCTTACTTCACTAAATCAAAATTTGCACTGGGAGTAAATCTAAAAAGATGTCTAACACCCTATATGATAGCGATTTGCAATTATGGATTGAGCAAACAATTCAGCAGTTACAAAATCATGAATTTGAGTCGCTAGATATTCAGCATTTGATTGAGGAGTTAGTTGATTTGGGTAAATCGGAGAAGAATACGCTCAGAAGTAATCTCAAAATTTTATTGGCTCATTTACTCAAGTTAAAGATTCAACATGATGCACCTGATTCGATGAAGGGAAGTTGGTACAGTTCAGTTGTGGAACATCGTCAGCGGGTTCTGGATAATTTAGCCGATACTCCCTCTCTTAAAAGTTTCTTGGTTGAAGCTATAGAAAAAGCTTATCCCGACGCTCGTAAGTTAGCAATTAAAGAAGCTAAATTTGCCAAATTTGGGGTGCGGATACCGGAAGAAAGTGAATATCCTATCACCTTTCCTTTTTCGATTGAGCAAATTTTAAATGAGGACTTCTACGGATTGTAAATGACAGGAGAAGTTTCATTTCACAAAAGTAAGGTGGGAATTACCCACCCTAAATTATTAAACTTGAATTACACCTTAAACTTAGCGGTGATTCGCTTCATGGCTTCTTCTACATTTTCCCGACTATTAAAGGCAGAAATACGGAAATAACCTTCACCCGCAGCCCCAAAACCAGAACCAGGAGTTCCGACAACATTCACGGTTTCTAATAACTTATCGAAAAATTCCCAACTAGATAAACCATGAGGAGTTTGCACCCATACGTAAGGGGCATTTACGCCACCATAAACATTTAAACCAGCGTTTTTCAGTTCTTCACGAATGATTTTAGCATTGTCTAAATAGAAGTTTACCAAACCTTTGATTTGTGTTTGTCCTGCTTCTGAATAAACCGCTTCTGCACCGCGTTGAATAATATAAGAAACGCCGTTAAATTTGGTAGACTGACGACGATTCCAGAGTTTCCAAAGTTCGACATTAGTACCGTCAGCAGCTTTAGCTGTGAGGTTTTTGGGAACAACAGTTAAAGCGCAACGAGTTCCGGTAAACCCAGCATTTTTGGAGAAAGAACGAAATTCAATAGCACAATCTCTCGCACCTTCGATTTCAAAAATAGAATGAGGTAAGGTAGGATCTGTAATAAATGCTTCGTAAGCAGCATCAAAGAAGATAATTGAACCGTTAGCTTTGGCATAATTTACCCAGGCTTGCAAGTGTTCTTTGGTTGCAGTTGCACCTGTAGGATTATTAGGAAAGCAAAGATAAATTAAATCAACTTTTTGGCTAGGAATTTCCGCTGTGAAATTATTTTCAGCGGTGACAGGTAAATAAACTAAACCACCATATTCGCCTTTTTCATTCGCGTCTCCCGTGTTACCTGCCATGACGTTGGTATCTACGTAAACGGGGTATACTGGGTCTGTAACGGCGATAATGTTATTTTTGCCAAAAATATCGAGAATGTTGCCAGAATCGCACTTAGAACCGTCGGAAATGAAGATTTCATCGGCTTCTATGGCTGCTCCCCGTGCCTGGAAGTCGTGGGTGGCGATTTTCTCCCTTAACCAAGCATAACCCTGTTCTGGTCCATATCCTTTAAAAGATGAGCGATCGCCCATATCTTCTACAGCTTTAATCATGGCTGTGCGACAAGCTTCTGGTAAGGGTTCAGTGACATCACCAATCCCCAAGCGAATGATTTTAGCATCAGGGTTAGCTTGGGCAAAAGCATTTACCCGTCGCGCAATTTCTGGAAACAGATAACCAGCTTTGAGTTTCAGGTAGTTGTCGTTAATTGTAGCCATAGTAAATTTTGAGAAAAAAGACAATCATACACTATCTTACTTTGAGTAATGTCTGATAGAGCAATTTTCCATGAAATCGAGTTATAATTATTTTAGAAAATTCCCATATTTGAGAAACTATGAGTCTCATTAATGAAGCTACTAAACAACGAATTATCCAAGAGGTTTTAGAGGCTAGAAAAAATCGTCCTCAGTTTCTAGTTGCTATGCAAGAACGCCAAAAGCAAGGTTTAAAAATTGCTCGACAATGTGCCAAAATATTGAAAGAAAGATTTGGTGCAGAAAAAGTTGTCTTATTCGGTTCTTTATTGGATCATCAACAAATGAGTTGGCGTTCTGATATTGATTTAGCTGTTTGGGGTTTACCAGAAAAAGATTATTTTAAAGCAGTGGGGGTTCTTTTAGATATTGCTGAAGATTTTTCTCTTGATTTGATGGAAGCACAACACGCTAAATCTTATATTTTACCTGCAATTTCTCAAGGAATAGAACTATGATTGGATTGAGGAAAAAAATTTCTGAAGAACTAATCAAGCTTGAAGAATTGGTGAATAGAGTTAATAGATTATTATTATT
>NZ_JADEWA010000030.1:0-23843 GCF_015207865.1 Dolichospermum sp. LEGE 00246 | reverse complement strand
GGGTAGGGGAGGTAGGGGGGTAGGACAGGCAGGATGCCCGTCCCACAAAATTGGGTAATTTATCTTTTGGTGTTCCCTTAGAGACTTCCAATTAAAAAGATACCCAAAAATTTCTTGTGGTGCGGGCATCTTGCCTGCTAATCATCAAGGACAGGCAGGATGCCCGTCCCACAAAATTGGGTAATTTATCTTTTGCTGCTATACAATAGTTAGCAAATAAAATTAGGAGTTTATAAGTAGTGTCTGAAGAGACTAAGACCCATTGCTTTGTAGTTGGCATTGGAGCTTCTGCGGGAGGACTACGAGCATTAGAAGAATTCTTCGATAATATGCCCGCAGACAGTGGTGCTGCCTTCGTTGTAGTCCAACACTTGTCTCCAGACTTTAAAAGTTTAATGAAAGAACTGCTAGAACGGCGCACTCGCATGACAGTGAAGCGGGTACAAAGCGGAATGCAGATTGAACCGAATACAGTATATTTAATTACGCCTCAGAATAATTTAGTTGTTAATGATGGGATATTAGAGTTAATTCAGCAAAGCGAACCGCCGCGACAACAACCGAATTTCCCCATTGATATTTTTCTCGATTCTCTGTCAAGAGATCATGGTGAGCAAGCAATGGCTGTGATTCTCTCAGGCACGGGAAGTGATGGCACAAGGGGGATACAAAGCATTAGCGAGTCCGGTGGGTTAACCTTTGTCCAGTCACCAGGAACAGCAGAATTTGATGGGATGCCCCAAAGTGCGATCGCTACAGGTATTGTAGATCAAGTGCTACCACCAGCAGAAATGGCAAGGACGATTTATGAAATCATCCAAATGCAGCGCCAAGGAGCAAGTCCAGGGGAATCATTACTTCCAGAACTAGAATCAGAAAAACTCCGCGCCATTATTCAAATTCTTAATCAATATGAAAAGCTCGATTTTTCCTATTATAAACCCAGCACCCTCAGCCGCCGCATTTACCGCCGTTGTTCCCTGAGTGGGCATAATCTCTTAGATGAATATGTACAATATCTAACTACATCCAGTGAAGAACGGGCGCTGCTGCGTGATGATTTAATGATTGGGGTGACAAGGTTTTTCCGGGATTCTCAAGCCTGGGAATACTTAGATAAAGAAGTCTTACCCGAATTAATTAGCCCTTTGGAAAATGGTCAACAGTTGCGGGTATGGGTGACAGCTTGCGCTACCGGAGAAGAAGCCTATTCTATGGCGATTTTGATGGATGAAGTCATCAACCGCTTAGGTAAACAACTGAGTGTGAAAATTTTCGCCACAGATATAGATGCAGCCGCCTTAAGTAAAGCCGCCGAAGGGATTTATCCTGAAAGTATTAGTATTGATGTTTCTCGTAAACGCTTAGAAAAATATTTTACCTTCCGTAACCGGAATTTTCATGTGTCGCGGGCGTTGCGGGAAATGATTATTTTTGCTCCCCACAACTTGGCGAAAAATGCCGGATTCACGCGAATGCACCTGATTAGCTGCCGTAATGTCCTGATATATATGCAGCCAGTTTTGCAACAGCACGTGATGAGAATGCTGCATTTTTCCTTAATGCACAAGGGTATTTTGTTGTTGGGTGCAGCGGAAACACCAGGGGAATTAATTGAAGAATTTAGTCCCCTGTATGAGAAATTTAAAATTTATCAAAAGCGGCGAAATGTGCGTTTACCGATTCTGAATCAAAATTTAGAATATATAACTCCCGTCGTTGCTCGTCCTAGTCAAACCAGACGGGGGACGGTGCAATTTGATCCAGCTTTGGGTGCGGCTTTTAGTGCTTTTGTCCGCCGCCGACAATGTACCTGTTTGTTAGTTAATGATGATTTGGAACTGTTTCACGTCGTTACTGATATGGTACAGATTATGCAAGTCCCAGAAGGACAAATGACCAGAGCGATCGCCGATTTAGTCCCAACTACCCTAAAATTACCTATTAATACTGCCCTACATCGTGCCAAACGAGAACGAAAAACCGTTCTTTACGGTAATATTCACTTAAATCAGGGCAATAATATTCGTAGTGTCAATTTAGAAGTTACCTATCATACGGGAGATACCCGCATGACGGACTTCTTCATGTTAATTATTGAGAATGAAGAACGTCCTTCTCCACCCAATCGTCCTGAAGCTTTTCAGCAAGACGCGGAAGCAACCCAACGCATTCTTGATTTAGAATACGAATTACAGCAAACCAGAGAAAATCTCCAAGCCACAATTGAAGAATTAGAAACTACTAACGAAGAACAACAAGCCACTAATGAAGAACTCTTGGCTTCTAATGAAGAGTTGCAAAGTACCAATGAAGAACTACATTCCGTTAACGAAGAACTATATACAGTTAATACAGAATATCAAACAAAAATTCGTCAATTATTAGAATTATCCAACGACGTGGATAATTTGCTGCGAAGTAGTGAAATTGGCGTAATTTTCCTAGATAGAGAATTGCGAATTCGTAAATTTACTCCCGCAGCTACAACTGCTATTAACCTGTTAGAAACTGATGTCGAACGTCCGGTTCAGCATATTACCCATAATATGAATTGTCCCAATCTGCTGGAACTATTACAGCGGGTAGTGGAAACAGAACGCCCCATTGAACAAGAAGTAAGAATTAATAATACAGAAAATCATTTGTTGATGCGGTTATATCCATATCTCAGAGATGATGGACAAGCCGATGGTGTGGTCATTACTTTTGTAAATATTAATGAAATTAAGCAAGTTCAGGAAGCTCTACAACGTCGCACGGAGGAATTAGAAAAACTTTATAATACAAATCCTGTGGGGTTGGTACTTCATGACGAAGAATTCCGCTTTGTGCGAGTTAACGAAGCAATGGCGGAAATTAATGGTTTACCAGCCAATGCACATATTGGTAAAAAACTCCGAGAAGTATTACCAGATTTAGCCAATCGGGTTGAACCGATTTTAGATCAGGTATTAACAACAGGAAAACCAATTCGCAATATAGAGATTTCTGGGTTTACACCTTCACAACCAAATATCCAAAGACATTGGATTGGTAGTTATTATCCTGTTAATCAACTTGACGGCGGTAAGGCTGTCAGTTCGGTAGTTGTGGAAGTTACCGAACTCAAACAAGCACAAATGGCTTTGCTCCAAAGTGAAGAAAGATTACGGGCTTTAATGAACTCTAGCCAAACTATTTTATTTAGTTGTCAACCCAATAGAGATTATCGAGCTACCTTTATTAGTGATAACGTGCAGTTGATTCTTGGCTATTCTCCCGAAGTATTTTTAGATGAAACTGGATTTTGGTATGATTACATCCATCCTGAAGATAGAAATCGGGTGTTAGCAGGATTAAATAGGTTAGAGTTTGATAATACCTATTCCTTAGAATATCGGTTACGCTGCGCTGATGGTGACTATCGGTGGTTCTTTGCTCAGTTGCGGTTAATTAGAGATCAAGAAAATGAGCCGTTAGAGTGTGTAGGCTATTTAGTTGATATTAGCGATCGCAAAGCCGCCGAAAAGATTCTCGAACAACAGGTGCAGCGAGAACGACTATTAAAACAAATCACCGACGAAATTCGTCAAAGTCTCGAACCCCAAAAAATCTTTGAAACCTCCGCCAACCGCATTGGGGAAGCCTTTGGCGTAGATCGTTGTTTCCTGCATACTTACGAAATTGAGCCAACAGAGCATCTCCCAGTCGTCGCCGAATACTTGAGTGGTGATATCCCTTCTATTCAAGGAATATTAGGACCTATTGCTGGTAATCCCCAAATTCATCAACTCCTCCAACAAGACACAGCAATCATTATAGATGATGTATTTGCAGATCCATTGGTATCATCAAGTAGAGAAATTTCTCAACAAATTGGACTAAAATCAGTATTGGCAATTCGTACATCCTATCAAGGAAAAGCCAACGGACTGATTTGTTTACACCAATGTAATCATCAACGCCATTGGATTACTGAAGATGTTGCCCTTTTAGAAGCTGTAGCTGCTCAAGTGGGAATTGCGATCGCTCATGCTAAACTTCTACAACAGGCTGAACAGCGACAAATAGAACTTGCTCAACAAAACTTAGCCCTAGAAGCAGCCACCGAAAAAGCTCAAGCCGCCAGTCGCACCAAGAGTGAATTTCTCGCCAACATGAGCCATGAAATTCGCACGCCCATGAATGCTATTTTAGGATTCTCCGAACTATTACAAACTCTTGTCAGTGACGACTTAGCCCAAAGTTATCTCCAAGCCATTCAAACCAATGGTCGGACTTTGCTTACCTTAATTAATGATATCCTAGATTTGTCCAAAGTTGAAGCTGGGAAACTCAAACTCAACTATGAATCTGTGAATCTTCCCTCACTTCTGCAAGACATTCAACAAATGTTCTTACAAAGAGCGCAGGAAAAAGGATTATTTTTAAATCTCCACGTTGATGAATCCATTCCCGTCGAAATATATATTGATGAAGTCCGGTTGCGGCAGATTCTCGTGAATGTCGTCGGTAATGCAATTAAATTTACCGAAAAAGGTGGGATTACCATCCGTGTCCATAGCCGCATTAACCCTAATATTCAGAATAACGCCCATTTAGAAATTTCTGTTGCTGACACAGGAATTGGGATTTCTCCCCGTGATCAAATTTTGATTTTTGATGCTTTTCGTCAAAGTCAAGGACAAAGTAATCGCAAGTACGGCGGAACCGGGCTAGGATTAACTATTAGCCGCCGTCTAACGCAAATGATGGGTGGTACAGTTGAGGTAACAAGTGAGTTGGAACAGGGTAGCACCTTCACCTTAATATTTCCCGAAATTACAGTCACTCAAACCACAGCAATTTCACCCTCATTAACCCCACAAAATCATGATTTAAGTCAATTTCTGGCTCTGAAAATTCTCATTGTTGATGACGTACAATCTAACCGAGATTTGCTCTTCGCCTATTTTAATGCTACTGCTCACCAAATTATCATGGCAGACAATGGGGCGATCGCTCTTAAATTAGCCATTAAGCATCATCCTGACCTGATATTACTAGATTTGGTCATGCCGCAAATGGATGGAATCACCGTTTTGCAAACCCTGAAGCAAAATCCCTCAACAGCGGATATTTGTGTAATTATCGTCACAGCTTCCATTCAAGAGCAAGACTTTGAAGAATTACAACCCTTAGCCCAAGGATTTCTCCGCAAACCAGTTAGTCGTCAGGATCTTTTTAGTGAGTTACAACGTTTATTTCCCTCCCAGTTATCAGTAGAGTTAAAATCTACTTCCCAGACACAAACCATCATTTCCCCAATGTCGCCCCAAGCCTTAGAAAATTTACCAGAACTGATAGAATTGTTACAACAGGAAGAAGCATCTGTCTGGAAAACCTTACATCAAACCCTCCTAATTGACCAACTACGAGCTTTTGCGCTGCGATTACAAAATTGGGGAGAACAGTATAAATGTCCTGATTTGATAGAATACGCTAATACGCTAAAAACCCAAATTGATACCTTTGATTTGGCTCATTTGGCTGACACCGCTGCTAATTTCCCACAAATTAGCAAAAAGTTACAAAAATTGCTACCATAGAACATTATTATAAACTCTACAAATATACAGCAGGAGTCAGGAGTCAGAAGGAAGAATTATCAGGAGATAAGAATAGCCTCGAATCTGAAAAGTGATAGGTTTTTAATGGTTTCCATGCTAATTCCTTGCACCTAATTCACTTTTTCAAACCGAAAATTTCCCAAAACCTCTTTTGGATTTTCTGTTCCCTGTTCCCTGTTCCCTGTTCCCTATTCCCTGTTATATAAATAATGGAAAAAATTGCTTTTAATCCCCAAGATTGTACAATATTAATTGTTGATGACCTGATTCAAAATATTCAAGTTTTAGGAAGAACCCTAGAAACACAAGGTTATTCTATTACCTATGCTTTAAGTGGAAAAGAAGCTCTCCAACGTCTTCAAGCAATTCAACCAGATTTAATTTTATTAGATTTATTGATGCCAGAAATGAGTGGCTTGGAAGTTTGCGAACAAATTAAGAAAAATCCAGATTATCATCATATACCAATTCTATTTCTGACTGCTAGTCACGAAGAAGAACATTTATTAGAAGCCTTTGAAAAGGGCGCGGCTGACTATGTAACCAAGCCTTTTCGATCTACAGAATTATTAGCCCGTGTGCAGACACATATTCAACTAAAACGCCAAACTAGACAGTTACAACAAAGTGAAAATAAACTCAATACCATCGTTACTCATATCAAAGATGGAATTTTAATTGTTGATGAAGCAGGAGTTGTAAAATTTGCTAATCCGGCTGCGGCGCAAATGTTTGATAGACCATTATCCGATTTAATTAATCGTGAATTGGGACTACCAATTGTAGTAGGAAAAGTTGCAGAACTTGATATTATTCGTTCTCGGGGAATTCTCGGACGGGCAGAAATTACCGTTGGGAAAACTGAATGGTTAGATCAAAAAGTCTCAATTGTTTCTATGAGAGATGTAAGTGAACGCAATCAAATTGAGAATAAATTAAGAATTGCTTTAAACAAACAGAAAATATTAAGTCAGAAATTGAAAAAAATAGTAAATACTGATCTCTTAACTGGAATTGCCAATAGACGCAACATTTTAGCAATTTTGAAAAAAGAATTTCAACGAACTCAATCTTACAAAGAACCTTTTTCACTTTTAGTAGTTGATATTGATCACTTGAAATTTGTTAATGATTCCTATGGATATCTCATTGGTGATCAAGTATTAAAAGAAATATCTCAACTGTTAGTTAAGTGGTTACGCAATGAAGATACAGTAGGGCGTTGGGGAGGTGAGGAATTTATGATCATTTTACCAGCGACAACCTTACAAAAAGCGATGGAAATAGCTGAACATCTATGTGAACAAATTCGTAATTTAGAGATAGATACTACCTTTCAACCCATGAAAATTACTATCAGTATTGGCGTAACTGTCTATCAAGCTGATGATAAAACCGACACAGTGATACTAAAACGTGCTGATGATGCTCTTTGTCAAGCTAAAGAGTCTGGACGCGATCGCGCGATCGCCATTTCTGGGTAAAGAAAAAATTCATCCCTAAGATTCTTTGATCCCCCTTTATTAGTTGTTACATACAGTCCTAAACTGTAGATGAGAGTGAAAGGCAGTTGGGAGAAATTTTGTGAAAAAAGTTTTAGCAATTATTCTGGGTGGGGGTGCAGGTACCCGGCTTTATCCGTTAACTAAACTCCGCGCCAAACCAGCAGTACCAGTAGCAGGGAAATATCGTCTAATAGATATACCTGTTAGCAACTGCATCAATTCCGAAATATTCAAAATCTACGTCCTGACTCAATTTAACTCAGCCTCTCTGAATCGTCACATCGCCCGTGCTTACAACTTCAGTGGGTTTAGCGATGGGTTTGTGGAAGTGTTAGCAGCACAACAAACCCCAGAAAACCCCAACTGGTTCCAAGGTACGGCTGATGCTGTGCGTCAGTACATCTGGATGTTACAAGAGTGGGATGTAGAAGAATTTCTGATTCTTTCCGGTGATCACCTTTACCGCATGGATTACCGACAATTTATCCAGCGTCACAGAGATACCAATGCTGATATTACACTTTCTGTAATTCCTATGGATGATCGTCGCGCCTCAGACTTTGGCTTGATGAAAATTAATGATTCAGGTAGGGTAATTGACTTTAGCGAAAAACCCAAAGGTGAAGCTTTAGCACAAATGCGTGTTGATACCACCATCTTGGGGTTGACAAAGGAACAAGCTGCATTACAGCCATATATCGCCTCAATGGGGATTTATGTCTTTAAAAAAGATGTTTTGATTAAGTTGCTAAAAGAATCTTTAGAACGGACTGATTTCGGTAAGGAAATTATTCCTGATGCAGCGAAGGATCACAATGTCCAAGCTTTCTTATTTGACGACTATTGGGAAGACATTGGGACAATTGAATCTTTTTATGAGGCTAATTTAGCCCTGACTAAGCAACCCCTACCTCCTTTTAGTTTCTATGATGAAGCAGCACCAATTTATACTCGCGCTCGTTACTTACCCCCCTCTAAACTGTTGAATTGCCAAATTACAGAATCCATGATTGGCGATGGTTGTATTTTGAAAGATTGTCGGATTCAACATTCAGTTTTGGGAGTGCGATCGCGGATAGAATCAGGATCGGTAATCGAAGAAACCCTGATCATGGGTGCTGACTATTACCAACCATCTGTAGAAAGACAATGCAGTTTAGAACAAGATGATGTTCCCGTCGGTATTGGTACAGACACCATTATTCGCCGTGCCATTATTGATAAAAATGCCCGCATTGGTCACAATGTGAAAATTATCAATAAAGACAACATCCAAGAAGCCGAACGAGAAAAGCAAGGCTTCTATATCCGTAGCGGCATTGTTGTTGTTCTCAAGGGTGCTTTAATTCCTGATGGTACAATCATTTAGTTAGTAGTGATTGGTAATTGGTAATTGGTAATTGGTAATTGGTAATTGGTAATTGGTAATTGGTAATTGGATGATTTATCTTTCTTGTCCCCTGTCCCCTGTTCCCTGTTCCCTGTTCCCTATTCCCTATGACTAAATTAATTTTGCTAATTGGTCTTCCTGGTAGTGGTAAATCAACCTTAGCAAAACAATTATTGACAGAATGCCCTCAGATGCAGCTAATTTCCACAGATGCTATCCGGGGGCAGCTTTTTGGCTCAGAAGCAATTCAAGGACCCTGGCTGCTAATTTGGCGCGAACTGGAACAGCAATTACAGCAAGCCATAACCGCAGATCAAGAAGTGATTTTCGATGCTACCAACGCCCAAAGGAAAAGTCGTCGGGAAGTAATTACTCTCGCCCGTGATTGTGGCTTTAGTTATATCATGGGGGTCTGGGTAAAAACTCCAGTTTGGTTATGTTTGTCCCGAAATCAAAGACGGATTCGCCAAGTTCCCCAAGATATAATTCTCCGAATGCACCGTCAACTCCAGGATGCTCCCCCCAGTGTAGAAGAAGGAATAGATGAGCTTATATTCTTTTAATCATAGCAGACCTGAGTTTGGTGTTAGGAGTTTCTCCTTCGGAGACGCTACGCGAACGGAGTTATGATTTTTTCAACGAGATCATCAGGGTTTGAGACTCATACTTGGGGCAGTTTTCCACAAATTATCTTATGTCGAACTCAGGTATAGCAGAAGTACGGGAATTGCGATCGCGCATTCAGCAAGAACCACACTTGATCATAGGAATGATTTGTTAGTCTAATGTCAGGGTCTTTTTATCTGAGATGAGACCAAATAAAAGTTAGAAAAACATCACGTAAACGGCGTTGCTGAATCGAGGTATGAAATTTCCAAATTGAACCTTTAAAAATCTTACCTTTGCGTGAGACTAAAATTCATACCCTTAATCAGCAACGCCACGTAAACTTATACAGGAGGCTAGTAGATGGCTGCAACCGACTTTAAAGACTATTATGCAATGTTAGGAATTAGTAAAACCGCCACTTCAGAAGAAATTAAACAAGCTTTTCGCAAACTAGCCCGTAAATTTCATCCTGATGTTAACCCCAATAACAAACAGGCTGAAGCCAAATTTAAAGAAGTTAATGAAGCCTACGAAGTATTATCAGACCCAGATAAACGCAAAAAATACGATCAATTTGGTCAATATTGGAAACAAGCCGGTCAAGGTTTTCCCGGTGGTGGTCCTGGGGATATGGGCGGAGTTGATTTTGGTCAATACGGCAGTTTTAATGACTTCTTAAACGAATTATTTGGTGGTGCAGGTCCTCGCAGCGGACGACAAAGTTACTCTTATCGGACTCCTCCCGGTAAACCAGGTAGCGGTTTTAACGATTTTGGTTTTCCAGATAGCGGTATTGGCGGCACACAAGATACAGAAGCTGTAATTATTTTAACTTTTGCAGAAGCATTTTCCGGTGTTCAAAAACGCTTTAGTTTAGGAAACGAAACTATTGATGTGCGTATTCCTGGTGGTGCTAAAACTGGGACTCGTCTACGGTTGAAAGGAAAAGGCCAAATTAACCCCATGAGTCAACAACGGGGAGATTTATACTTAAAGGTAGAATTACAACCCCATACTTTTTTCCAAATAGAAGGGGACAATCTGGTTTGCGAAGTCTTAATTACCCCTGATGAAGCCACATTAGGTGCAGCGATAGATGTACCCACACCCGATGGTCATGTCAGTGTTAAGCTACCTGCGGGAGTTCGTTCTGGTCAATCTCTGCGCTTACGTGGTAAAGGTTGGCCTATAGCTAAAGGTGGACGTGGTGATCAATTTGTCAAAGTAGCGATCGCTCCCCCCAAAGACCTCACCCCGCAAGAACGAGAATGTTATGAAAAAATTCGGGCTATCCGCACTTACAACCCCCGTAGTCATTTAGCACAAGTTAAATTGTAAGAACTATTGAGAGTATTTCCTGAAAAAACAATCCAGAACTGCTATTTTGTCAAATCCCACGCTGTAGTATCTTGCTACAGCCTAATATTAACTTATATATATTGAAAGACTCGTAGTTAATTTAAAGAAAATATTTACTTGTGTAAAGCTTGCATTTAAAGTTACATCTCCTGTAGAATAAAAAGTGTGGTCGAGTCCTTTGTAGATATATATACAAAATAGTTAGTATTTTGTCTGAATATTAAGTACCTGGGCGGAGGAAAATCAAAATATATTTCGTTTTTTGAAATGACTAAAACTCAACGATAATAACCCATCGAGGTGAATTTACATATCGTTACACATTTTGGTTATACTCAAAACGGCTAGAAGCTGGACTTTTTTATCATACAAAGAACCAGTTCAAAACCTCTCCAGTATTAAATATTATTCCTTTTCCCTCTCCTCTTAGGAGAAGGCTAGGGAGAGGTACGGAGAGGGGTTTCGTATTTGGTTAAACTATGAACCGTTCGCAGTATATTTCACATCCACCTACTTAATTCAGTCAAATTCAAAAACTATCTTGTATAGCTGTATACAGGGGCATAGATTGTTACCACTGCATAACATCTTGTGAGGAGTGATATTTTGAAGATAAAAAAGCATTCTCTTATACTAATTAATCACTACAAACGGTTTTACTACTTGGGTTTATTGCTAACCCTACCAAGTTTGCTGATTACTACCATCATTTCAGTTAATTCCGCATCTGCGGCAGATGACATAGTAACTGAAAATCAGCCCAGTGAATTAATCACAGATAAAGTAGTCACAGCCGCACAATTAGAACCAAAGGTTGAATCTATTTCTGAGCAACAACAACTAATTGCACAAACAGCGGACAGCAATCCGGATGATATTAATAAAATCCGCCAAGAGCTACTAGTTGAACCCCTGATCAAAGTCAAGATAGTAGCACCTAAGCCAACCTATCCACCTGGACTCAGTTTTGCTGCACCCAGTGCCTTCGGAGCTAACATGGGTGATGCGTTTGTGGGAGCATCAGCAGCAACCGCTGGTAATAGAGGTAACTCTATAAACGACATAGACGCAAGTACCAGCATTGGTTTTGGTTTAGGGAATTCCCAGAAACTAGTTGGTCTAGAATTATCCTTCAACAACGGTAGTGTCAAAAACTTTGGCTCTAATGGCACCTTTGACTTAAAAGCTCACCGCATTGTCTACGCTAAAGGAACCAATCAAGTTGGTGTAGCTGCTGGCTGGAAAGCCTTTGCCCAGTATGAGACTAATGCCAGTGAGGAAGAGACCAGACCTTCCAGCGTCTATGGTGTGGTAACAACTTACTCTCTTTTAAAGCCTAATGATGCTGTGAATAAAATGCCCGTCTCATTCTCCCTCGGTGTTGGAGGTGGTGACTTTAGGCAAGGTAACGCCAGTACTGGTGTATTTGCCGGAGCAGGTGTGCAAGTTCATCCCCAAATCGGTGTGGGCTTCGGCTGGAGTGGAGTTGGCTTAAACCTTGGTGCTTCTTTCGTGCCTGTACCTACGTTACCCTTAACAATTACACTCCAAGGTGCGGATCTCACAGACAACAGTGTAGGCGGCACAACATTTGCGCTAAGTATAGGTTATGGTTTCAATTTCTTGCCTAAATAGGGCTTGCTGATAGAGTAGCGTGGCGATAAACCTGAAACCCTTGTATATAAAAATTTCAAGGGATATTAGAGCCAAAAAATATCCAGGGAATCAGTGACTATAGCATCAATTGTCAAACAGTTCCATATTTTAGATAATCATCATGTTGAAAACCAGAAATCTCATTTTTGCCCTCAGCTTGAGTCCCCTGCTGTTATTTGCTTGGCAGTTACCAAGCCAAGCCCAGAGTTTCAGTCCCAGTAAAGGTTCAGCCGGTGTTGATGCTGGCGCTGCTACTGGTGCTTCACAAACTAGTGGGTTTGCCGTACCAACAACAACGACAACAACACCAACAACAACAACGATAGGAGGAACAACAACACCGGCAGTAACAGCAACAACAGCAACAGGAATTTCTATCACCATTCCTATCATAGCTGGTGTTTCCCCCACCATTACAACTGGTGTTTCCACAGCAGGTACTCTGTCGGCGGTTAGTACCACTGGTGGCACAACTACAGGAGGAGGTGACACAACTACGGCATCATCTACAATTGCCGTTTCACCAACAACCGTAGAACCAACTTCACCTGGTATAACTGTAACAACCGGTGCAACAGCAAACACTATTGTGATCTCTCTTTCTCCGCAAGTTCAGGTTACCGTGAATCAGTTGGCTGCTGCTATTGTTCAGGCTCTTAGTCCAACAGGCGGTACAACAGGCGGTACAACAGGTGGTACAACAGGTGGTACAACAGGCGGTACAACAGGCGGGGATGGTACAACAAGTGGTACAACAGGCGGTACAACAGGCGGGGATGGTACAACAGGTGGTACAACGGGCGGTACAACAGGCGGGGATGGTACAACAGGCGGTACAACAGGTGGTACAACAGGTGGTACAACAGGCGGGGATGGTGGTACAGAATCCGTTGCTTCACTAGTCACAGGCGGTGCTGGGTCACAACAGGCTGCGGTAGCTCTGACAAACAGCCTCACCGCTGCGGGTATTTCCCCACAATTAGCGACAGCACTAGTCTCATCTCTCACAGGTTTGTTTGGTTCAACTAACGCTTCCTTACCAAATCAGCCCCTAGCCCAAGTAACATCAGGACAGCTAGTAGCAGGAACCAAAGCTCTCAAACCTGTTTATGTCATTGCTCAAGGCGGTGCTGGGCTAAGTGTAAATATCAATAAGCTGAATGATGCTATTGTTGCCTACAACGGGATTATCCTCAACAGTGAACCAAAAGCTCTCAAGAATCTCTCTCGAAATACAGGTTTCGTCGGTATTGGTGGCATACTCAAACAATTGAGAACTGCGATCAAATAGCCGTCGCTCATAGGTGTCAACTTAAGCTCAAATCCCTACCACATCTCGTTCCTAGTCTCTGACTAGGAATGCAGTTAATGAGGCTCTGCCTCTAATATTATTAAAGGCAGAGCCTTCTAGAATTCATTCCCAGTCAGAGACTGGAAGATGACTTGAGTTCTTTGCGGGATAGAGGTTTTACGTTAAGTTGACACCAATGGCTATCGCTCAACCCATAGGTGTCAACTTAAGCTCAAATCCCTACCACATCTCGTTCCTAGTCTCTGACTAGGAATGCAGTTAATGAGGCTCTGCCTCTAATATTATTGAAGGCAGAGCCTTCTAGAATTCATTCCCAGTCAGAGACTGGGAATAAGATGACTTGAGTTCTTTGCGGGATAGAGGTTTTACGTTAAGTTAACACCAATGGCTGTCGCTCAACCCAACCTTGTAAGTAATTAGACAAAAATATTTACAGTCATTGCGAGCGAAGGGAAGCAATCACAACCCTTGCAATTGCTTCATTCCACTTCATTCCATATGGCTAACGCCACGCTGCGCTAACACAATGACATTGTGTAATTAATTCTGTCTCACTACTTATCTTAGAGGTATGTTAGAAGAAGTGGTAGACTGTCCCAACCTGCTAGATTTTTTTTTCGTTTCATAAGCATTTCCTGAGTTGCTCAAACCGGGGATTTTGGGATTATCAACGGAATGACGGGGATTTTAGCAACTAATCCAGATCAGGTGTATATAAGTAATATATATGTATAACTTTGAGATTATCCTAGTATTTATGGTTTAATTTGTAATAGGTAAGCATATACTCATCAAATCAAGGAGTTATTTATGAGTAATCGGTTCAAATCAAAAACCTCTTGGTTCGTGACGACATTAGCCATATCTAGTTCCCTAATTGTCACATTCCCACTACAAGCCGAATTGCCTCCCGTTGCCCAAGTAATTTATGTTGACCCTGTTAACGGTTTAAATGCTGCCGAAGCTGGAACATCAGCAAACCCCTATAAAACCATTACTTCTGCCCTCAGTCAAGCCAAACCGGGTACAGTTATTCAATTAGCTCCTGGTAATTATAGCAACGAATCATTCCCCATATTACTCAAACCAGGCGTAACATTACGGGGTGATGAATCCAGCAGGGGTGAGAGAGTAGTTATTTCCGGTGGTGGTGATTATATCAGTCGCATTTTTGCTAAACAGAATATTACTATCCTGACAAATCAAGATACCACAATCGAAGGTGTAACCGTCACCAACACCAATCAAAGGGGTACAGGTGTATGGATAGAATCAACTAATCCAACGATCAAAAACAGTACCTTTATTAACAATGCTAGAGACGGAGTTTTTGTTACAGGTACAGGAAATCCTAAAATTGAAAATAACAGATTTGTACAAAATAGCGCCAACGGGATTTCCCTAACCAAATCAAGCCAGGGAGAAGTTCGTAATAATTTATTTCAGAATAACGGCTTTGGTTTAGCCATTGGTAATACTTCCGCGCCCTTACTAACAGAAAATCAAATCATTGAAAACAAAGATGGTATAGTGATTTCCGAATCCGCTAAACCTTCAGTGCGTAAAAATACAATTCAGAACAACACTCGGGATGGTGTTGTTCTCATTCATGATGCTTTACCTGATTTGGGGACTAGTAATAACCCAGGTGGCAATGTTATTGCTAATAATGGTCGTTATAACTTCAACAATGCTACGAAAAACAACACCATGTTTGATGTCGCAACGCCAGAAACACCAGATTCTTCCCAAAACGCTGATTTATCAGCCGATGATCCTAACATAGCACTGCTAAAAAAATGGGAACTAACACCTATAGCCTGTAACCCTGGTAGCGAAATCGTCACCATCATCATGAGTAGCAGACGATACTGCATTACGCCCCATCCTGACTTAACAGCTAAACGTTATCAATATAATCAGGCTACTGGTAACCTCAAAGCTTTAGCAGATTCCCCTAAATCTACATCTCGGAGAAAAGGGGGTTTATAGAGACATCCGGTAAGCGGGTTAGGGAGAGGTTTACCAGAGGGGTCTAATATTGGTTAAACCATGAACCGTTTTCAGTATACACAAACAAAATATCTCTCAAACCCTAATTTCTCCGTGACCTCTGTGCCTCTGTGGTTCGTGCGTAAATCAGATCCAGAACAGCCTAAGTAATTGGACACAGTCATTGCGAGCGAAGGGAAGCAATCACAACCCTTGCAATCGCTTCATTTCACTTCGTTTCATATGGCTAACACCATGCTGCGCTAACGCAATAACATTGTGTAATTAATTCTGTCTCACTACTTATCTCCTCCCATTTTTAACATTTAAGAAGTCTTATGAAACATCAATTGAAAACAGCGATGATAGCGGCAACTTTAGCCCTCTCCAGCATTTTTGCCATGGGGTCTACAGTTCAAGCTTTCCCAAAAGTAGATAATAGTGTTAATTCAGATGTAGATCCGTCGGAGGAATCCTATACAGGAACTCAATTCACCTGTGTACCTGACGGAAATGGTAACGTAGCCACCGTTGGTCAGCGACCTGGTGGAGAACCAATCCCTGTGATTATCTGGACTTCAGATAGTTCCAAGTATTTTGGCAAGAAAGTTAGTCCTCAAAGCCGTTGCCAAATCGTGACAGAAAGATTTAATCAGGCTGTAGATGAAAGTGGTGGTAGTCTCAAAGATGTTGTGTTGATGAACGGTCAAGTCGGAAGTAAAACCGTCATTTGCGTAGTTTCTATTAATGACACTGGTTGTGATGGCAATAATACTCTGTTTACCTTCAACCCCAAGAATGCCAAGAAGGCAGACCAAATTCTTGCCCAAATCGTGCAAATCAGTCGTGAGGGTTCTAGTGCCGGCGTAATTCGGGAAACAAAAGGTCGTGTCCAGGTGAAATTGAAGGATTTGCTAACCATGAATGCCAATCACCCACTCCGGCAAACCAGAAGAAACCCTCCTACTCAAAATAACCCCGGTGGTTTGTAATTATCAACATCCTGCTAATAAAGTCTAGAGAAAACTAGACATTTACTTCAGTCAGGAACTGGAAAAGTCTCATTTCTTCTTCTTTTTAACATTTAGGGAGTCTTATGAAATATCAATTAAAAACAGCGATTGTAGTTGCCACTTTAGCCATATCTAGCATTGTTGGTTTGGGAGATCCGGTTCAAGCCTTACCACCGGTGGATAATACAATTGATAATAGTAACAGTAGTGCGATGCCAGACGTAGACCCATCGGAGGTAGCCAACACTGGGACTAAATTTACCTGCGTCCCCCAGGGTGATGGTAGCGTGGCTACAGTTGGTCAGCGACCCGGTGGTCAGCCAATCCCTGTCATTATCTGGACTTCAGCAGCTTCAAAGTATTTTGGTGAGAAATTTACTCCCCAAGGTCGTTGCCAAATCGTGACACCGAAATTAAATCAAGCTGTAGCTGAAAGTGGTGGTAGCCTCAAGGATGTTGTGTTGATGACCGGTCGAGTTAACAATAAAACTGTCATTTGCGTAGTTTCAGCAAATGACACTGGTTGCAATGGACGCAATACTCTGTTTACGCTGAAACCAGAAAATGCCAAGAAGGCAGACCAAGTTCTTGCCCAAATCATGCAAATCAGTCGTGAAGGTTCTAGTGCGGGTTCCGTTCGTGAGACAGAAGCTCGTGTCCAGATCAAATTAGAAGATGTGTTAACAAGCAACCGCAATCTCTCTGTTCAGCAACCGACAAAGACACCTGCCGTTCAAGATAACTCCCGTGGTTTGTAATTATTAACTCAAGTTGCTAGTAAGTAATTGGACAAAAATATTTACAGTCATTGCGAGGGAAGGGAAGCAATCGCCAGGGTTGTGATTGCTTCATTTCACTTCGTTCCATATGGCTAACGCCACGCTGCGCTAACGCAATGACATTGTGTAATTAATTTTGTCTCACTACTTATAGGCTTTTGGAGGATTTAGAATGGTTGGTTTATTTACGCCTTTTGTACTAGTGAAGAAACTCATCATATTTCAAGCTTAAATTAGTCTTGGATTGAATATTCTCTCTTGAGAAGGATTCTGAAAATATAAAGAATCTATAGGATGGATTATATATTTTACCCTGAGTGAAGTTGGGCTTGGTTTACCCTCCAAGCCTTTTTATTTATTTGCTCGTCCTTCAACCTAATAAGTAATTGGACAAAAATATTTACAGTCATTGCGAGGGAAGGGAAGCAATCACAACCCTGGCGATTGCTTCATTTCACTTCGCTCCATATGGCTAACGCCACGTAACGCTTACGCAATGACATTGTGTAATTAATTCTGTCTCACTAAGTAGGTGAACACAATAAAACCAAACTGTATAAAGAAACGTAAAATCGCTGAAAACTTCTTTACTCTTGCCTCTTCCCTTTCTATAACGACAATTTTCAACGCCAACCTACTTACTTATTTATTTATTGGCTGTCATACCTGGACTTTGTGCTTCTTGTATCATCTCAGGAGAAAGTTCTCGCACTGTGCGAAAGGGAAATAGACGAGTTGAGGAAATTTGAGCGTAGTCGGCGGTCAGAAAAGGAGCATATTGACTAGCTTCAGGAGTTAACTGTGCTGCCATTGCTAGGGTAATACCTTTGAGAAACTTCCGCACATCTTTAGATTGTTCTCCAACTACTTCTTTGTTCAAGATAGGTGTATTTGATTTCCCCATTTGATATGGGGTCAGACTAGGATCTATGATGCTCAAATGAGAAGCACCAACCACACCCACCAACCACTTTGGGGCAGGAATTTTCGCAAAACCCATAACTTGTTCAGTTAACGGAGGGGTAATTTTATCTGCGGAACTAGAGAGGATTAATGTGGGAATTTGTACTTTTGTTAACCCAGTTTCCCCAAACATTAAAGAGGTGGTAGGATTAAGAGCGATCGCCTGTTTAATTCTCGCATCTCGCAATTGATAGGTTTTTTCTGGTAATGCTTGAGCCACACATTGAAGAGTTTCACCCAAGTTAGCATTAGCTAAGTTTTGCTGACAGCGTTGTTTGAGGGTTTCGATTTGTAATTCGCCCCCAGCTAATGCTAAAGCCGTTCCCCCACCAAAGGAATAACCTACAACCATCACATTGTTAGTTGCTAATTTTCCCCGTAAAGGACTATTAGCAGTTTGGTTAACTTTTTCCAATTCATCAACAATAAAACTAACATCTTTGGGACGGTCTAAAAATTCTTGGGGTTCAACAAGTTGTTTTCTACCTTTACTGACTGCCTTAAAAGTAGTTTCATTACTACCAGGATGTTCCAAAGCACCAACAACATAACCATGAGAAGCCAAATGTTCGGCTAAATAACGCAAGTCAGTCCGCACCGAACCCCAACCATGAGACAAGACAATTACAGGTTTATTTACACTAGCAGCAGTAGAGAAATAAACATCCAGGGGAATTTGTCGTTGACGCTTTTGGTCATTGAAACTTAACTTGAGTGTCTGTACCTGTGCGCTTCCTGCTTGAGTAGGATCTAGAGAAGAGGCAACTTTGATATCTTTGGGGTTAACTTGGGGAGAAAGACCAAACATAAACCGCTGAGTGCGGACAAATGCACCATTTAAACTCCCCGCCACAGTTAAAGCCTGGGGTAAATTAATTTCTAGGCGTTTACTGGGATAGGCAGCAATAAAACTTAGTATAGATAAACCCTGTGGAGAATTAGCAGCTAAAACCAATCCCCCTTTCATAGCTTGTAATCCCGATTGATCTCGACGGGTAATAGCTGTAGAGACATCGCTGAGGATTGTAGTCCCAATTTGGGTATTGATTAATCTACCTAAAGTAGCAACATTTATGGGAATTCGGATTTTTAGTCCCTCTACCAAAAAACGACGTTGTTCTTCAGTCATTCTTTTGGTATAAGTTCCCAAACTATCTGGTAATTTGCCAGTTTCCGTAGATTTTTTTAACTCCTCCAAGGATACAGATTCCTCTATGGGTCCATAACGAATCACAACCGTATCTGCTGCGTGGACAGAAGAATTAATTCCAAAAAACGGTGTCAGCGCGACAACACAAAATGCCCCTGCAAATACCTTAAAATTCTTCCAGCTTTTCTCTGTGAACATCTTTATATTGCCCTATTATCAAATAACTATCTGGCGTTGCTGATTAAATGCCAACTATCTTAATATCAGTAAGCTTCTCAAACGGAAGTATAAAAAATAAGCGTGAAAGTTAGTGCCGTACTACGGTACTAAAAACTAAAGAAGCTAATTACACAGGCTTTTCAGAAGATATTGAATTTTTGTTTGACTCATGCAGTTGTATTAAAGTTTCTGTCCTGTGTAGATAGAGCGAACTTCACCGTTACGGCGAACAATAGCTTCTCCGTTACTGACTTCTACTAGTGTCCAACCTGTAGTACCGATATTTTCACCTATATTAATTCGGCGACTAATACCATCTACCTTAAACAAAGCCACAGATTTATTACCCAACTCCAATAGTCCCTCTAATTGGGCAATATAGCTAGGTGCTACAACCTGTTGTGGTATATCCTTAGTTTCTTTTATAGGTGCAGGGGGAACAACTGTTGGTAGTTGCGGTGGTGCGACTTTTAGTGATTGAGGATTAACGGCTGCTGGTTTGAGATTAACCTGTGTTGTTTTGGATATCGGCTTAATTGCTGGTTGTATAGTATTAATATTGGGAGAATTCTTAACTGTTAAAGATGAAGGTAAGGTAGGTGGTGCTGGGACTGCGGGAACAGTTGGTATTTGATATTTGGGTGCGGGAGACTGATAAACTGGAATATATATGCGCTCAACCACATTAGGAGTAGTTAAGCGATTATTAGCAAGTGGCATATTACTCGCTGCTATAGGTAGTGGTAGCGTTTCTGTTGGTTGGGTATTTGGTAAAGCTAAGGCAGTGGTTTGATTCAGATTAACAGTGGGAAATCCTGGTTTAGCAATTGTTTTACCATTGGTTGTCCCTTGCTGTTCTATCACAGTTAAGGCTTCCAACATATAATCTACTAAGTCTAACTGAGGATCTGTAGTTACAGATGCAGGTAATGGTGTCTGATGATTTGGTAAATTTTGGGAAGTTAATTGGGCATTTATTGTATTTAATAAACCAGACTCGGTTAAGTAGACCATTCCCAAAGTCCCCACAGTTAGGCTTAATCCCATAAATATCAGTTTACCTAAACCATTGGGTTGTTGTTCAGTAGTTGCGATTGCTCTGATAGATGGATGATTAACTACTAGGGTAGTGGTTTGGACGTTTTTAATCGGTGCAGTAGATTGTAATGGACGATTAAGTTTTGATGGCAAAACCACATCTGGCATTTGAAATGTCATGGTTTGTACGGGGACAGATTCGTTTCTGCCTCTATGATGATTTCGCTTGCTTCGACCATCAAGAATGTTGTCAATATCATGAAAAAGTTCGTCCATTAAGCTTTCAGCATAGGTTTCTATTGTCCAAGGCTCGTTATTGACGAAATCTATGGCTAAAGACATACTGGTGCTATCGGACGCTTCTGAAACAAATAAATCAGTGCTGGATTTGGGTAACATAAGCTTTTTCGGTTGTCATGTGTTAATTGTCAGTTGTCAGTTGTCTAAGAGGCAATACTGCTCGATTAAGCCTGAGAAGTAAACGTTCACGGATCACCTTTACAAGGGGGGAAACAATAAAAATCCAGTTCCCTCCCCTTCACAAGGGGAGGGTTAGGGAGGGGTAAAACATTTGATACAGCAATCATGACTTTTCAAACACCCTCTAAGAGAAGGAATAAGGAAGAAGAAAATTTTCCATACTAGAATAGTTCTCCTCCCTATTACCCATTACCCATTACCCATTACCTATTACCTATTACCGTCTTGTTTTTAGCTAGTTCTAAATATATCAAAAGAGCGTTGATATCGGCTGGGTTAACTCCGCCAATTCTTGCTGCTTGTCCAATGGTGAGGGGTTTAACTTTGTTGAGTTTTTCTCTGGATTCTTTAGATAAAGTCTCAATGGTTGAGTAGTCCAAATCACTAGATAGTTGGCGATTTGCTTGACGGGCAACTTGGTCAATTTGGTTTTGCTGTCTGGCTAAATAACCAGCGTATTTGATGTCAATTTCTGCTCCTTCTTTTTCGGCTTGTTTGAGGGCGGGGTTATGCAGTCCGTGGCGTTCTAAATCAAGATAATGAATACCTGAACGACGCAGTAAATCCGCCAGGGTAATAGAACCTCTAATTGCTTCTTGGGTATCGTGAGCGATCGCCTGTCCCACTGCCTCATTCTCTTTTATTCTAGTAACATGAAGGCGTTTTTTCTCCCCTGTAATTTGTTCTTGTTTTTGACTATACAAATCCCAACGTCGGTCATCAATTAAACCTATTTCCCGTCCTAACGGTGTCATGCGGATATCAGCATTGTCAGAACGCAGTAATAACCGATACTCTGACCGACTGGTGAGCATCCGATAAGGTTCGCGTAAATCCTTCGTACACAGGTCATCAATTAACGTGCCAATATAACTTTGTTCACGGGGGAAAATAATCATTTCCTCACCTTTAACAAACCGCGCTGCATTGATTCCCGCCACTATTCCTTGGGCAGCAGCTTCTTCATAACCAGTCGTCCCATTTACCTGTCCGGCACAAAATAACCCTGGGATTTTCTTGGTCATCAAGGTGGGAAAACACTGAGTTGCGGGCAAATAATCATACTCTACAGCATAAGCCGGACGCAACATCACACAATTTTCCAAACCAGTCAAACTCCGCAACATCAAAATTTGCAAAGTTTCGGGTAAACCAGTGGAAAAACCTTGAATATACAATTCAGGAATATCTCTTCCTTCCGGTTCAATAAAGATTTGGTGACTTTCCTTATCGGCAAAGCGGACAATCTTGTCTTCAATACTCGGACAATAGCGGGGTCCTTTTGCTTCCACCCAACCACCATACACCGGCGACAAGTGCAAATTTTCCCTAATTAACTGATGAGTTTCTTTGGTTGTCCGGGTCATGTGACAAGGCATTTGTTCCCGTTCTACCCACAATTGGGGGTCAAAACTGAACCACCGCACAGCTTCGTCTCCCGGTTGAATTTCCATTTGACTGTAATCAACGGAACGCTTATCAACCCGTGCTGGTGTCCCGGTTTTGAGTCTGCCGGTTTCAAATCCCAAACGATTGAGAGTTTGTGTTAACCCTTCTGCGGCAAACTCTCCCGCGCGTCCTGCGGCCATGGATTTATTCCCCACCCAAATTTTACCGCCCAAAAATGTCCCAGTGGTGAGAATGACGGCTTTGCAGTGAAAAGATACGCCAAAATAGGTTTCTAAACCAATAACTTCATTACTATCATTTAAGATTAAATCCGTTACCATGCCTTCCCGAATTGTCAAATTTTCCTGATTTTCGACAATTCCCTTCATTATCGCTGCATATTCCCGCTTATCAGTTTGCGCCCGTAATGCCCACACCGCTGGACCCCGTGAAGAGTTGAGGATGCGTTTTTGTAGGTATGTCCGGTCTGCCATTTTGCCAATTTCCCCACCCAAAGCATCTATTTCATGGGTTAATTGGGACTTAGCAGGACCACCCACTGCGGGGTTACAGGGTTGCCAAGCGATTTTATCTAAATTTAGGGTCAATAGCAGTGTTCGACAACCGAGGCGGGCAGTAGCAAGTGCTGCTTCGCAACCGGCGTGACCTGCACCGACGACAATCACATCATAAGCGTCTCGGAATTCAGCGGAATTGTGCATGGTCTTAGTTACAGAATAAGTCAGTTATGAATTATAGTCTGATTTTAGCGGATACAGGGGTTTATTGGAGTTTAATTGGTAGTAAAGAAGTAAGAAAAGGTACTAAAGATTTCAAGTAACAAAAGCTATTTATACTCAACACGGCTTAATTATTTGATTCTATAGGTAGGGGTTTAGCACTGCTAAACCCCTACAAATCCAGGTTTTTCGTAATTTGCCAAAAGTCCATATTTCAACCATGTTGAGTATAATTAATTTTACTGAGTTTATTGACAACATGACAAAATACTGTAGAATATTTTGATTAACTTCCTAGAATCTTCTACTGTCATCAAGTTGAGATAGTAGATATTTTGGTATTTTCTCAACAGTAATATGTTTCTATTTTATATTGATGAAAGTGGCACTAACGCAAAAGATAGTGGAACAAATTATTTTGTTCTAGCTAGTATTGCTATCTATGAAAAAAATTACTCAAAAAATTATGAAGAAATTTCCGCTCTCAAAAGAAGTATCTTTAAAACAAAAGAACCTGAAGATTGGGAGTTAAAAAGTAACGAACTTTGTAAAGGGAAGGAAATCTTTAAAGGATGGAACTTTGAAGCTCGTGTTCGTACATTTTTAACTGTATCAGAAACTTTGAATAAAATCCCATGCCATATATCTTCTATTATAG
>NZ_JADEWA010000287.1:0-7060 GCF_015207865.1 Dolichospermum sp. LEGE 00246 | reverse complement strand
GGGTAGGGGGGTTAGGTTTTTGGAGATTATGGGTTTTATCTGATACTTTTCAAACAACCTCTTAGTATCTAAATCAATTGTTAAAGGGTTAATGCCAAAAGGAGATTCCATATCTAAGGGATAACAAACTTCATTCGGTAACTGTTAGTCCCCATGATAATCAATAATAATATTCTTTATAGTGGGAAATAATTTAGGTAATTCATAGGCGATCGCTTTCAATGTTTGAGTTTTACCACTTCCCGACGTTCCAATAATGGCGACATGACCATTTGGCAAAGTAGCAGGATTCCAATAACATTTATCCCCTAAGAATATGCCAGAGTGCGATTTTTCTTTCTCAATTGGCTTACCTTGTGGTAATGGCTTCATGTTAATTGGTTTTAAAGCTTGTGTGTTTAGATTTAAAAGTTTTAGTGGTATAGAAACTTTATATTACATCTATCCTATAGCTTTTTTGACGTTAAACCATCATTTACCGACTTTTCTACTTCGGAAAATGTACGGATTGAATTAAAACAAGACTAGATAGGGTATAGTTAGCAAACTACAGTTGTACGGGCAAATTTGTGATTTTCAGGTTTAGGTTTAACTGTAATTTCTACATCACTACCTAATTTGTTAAGATAAGCCATCAATCTATCGGTTGAAAAGCCACTTAGTCTACCTCTAATTAGCAGAGAAACCTTTGGTTGATCTATTCCTAAAATTTCAGCAGCTTGAACTTGTGTTAATTTTTGACTATTGATAATTTCACTGATTTTACGTGCTAGTTCAGCTTTCAATAATCTTTCTTCAGAATTAGCTAAACCCAAATCAGCAAATACATTTCCACTGCTAACAGTAATTCTATTTTCACTATCCATTTTTTACTCCATTTTTTTGAGCAGTTTCTTGTAAGTAATCTAATTCAGCAGTTTTCAGTCTTTTTCTTACCAAATCTATATCTTGTTGTGGTGTAGCAATACCATGTTTTGACTTCTTCTGAAAAGAATGTAACAAGTAAATAACACCTTTAAATTTAACGGTGTAAATTGCTCTATATGTATCCCCATCAAAATCATCTACAATTTCCACAACACCCGATCCTGGAAAACCCTTTAAAGGTTTCGCGTCAGGGTGTTTTTGACCGTGTTGCGCTAAGTCAAGAGCGTAACCCATTACGTCTTGTACATCTTCAGGAAACTCCTTTAAATCGTCAAGTGCGCTTGCAACCCATTTGAGAGGTTTTTCATTCATGTCATGTAATGTCTAATATGCTAAATCTAGCCTATTATGTCAATAGGTAATTATATTGTATTAATTTATCATGGCTTGATAAAAACCTATTCACACAAAAAAGTAATAGCGTTTTTCAAACTTAATACATAGATTTAATTACAATGCAATCAATTTAAAGTTCTACTAACCAACCACCCCATCTGATTACCCAGCTTACCCGCTTTGGTGAAGGTAAAGCTACCCCATACAAAGGTCATTTCATCCTTACCTACCCTTGGGGTAATACCAATCAATTCTTTTACCTTAGCTGTACTCAGTATCCACTGATGAGTAACAGCTTTTTCTAATTCCTCATATTCCACCAGGGGCGATGCAATTAGTGTAAAAGGCGTGTTTCATTTTGCTTGTAAAAATCATTCACGAATACTTGGTAAAAATATTTATACCAAGAAACTCAGTGGTGCGGATTTTTATTATTAATACTGTTTAATTCATTCAACAATTCTTCATTCTCTAACATATATTTGTCTAATTCTTTCATATTGATTCGATCCCAATAAACTCTCATCTCCCAAATTTTAATTTCCGAAAAGTCAGCTTTACTTAAATTGGATTTTGTAAATATAGTTCCACCTAAATGGCAGTATCGGAAACTAGCATTGATTAAAATTGCTTCACTGAAATTTGTTCCCAGCATTGACGTATCTTCAAATTTGCAATTTTCAATATTAGCATTTATAAAACTAGCTTTATTTAATTCACTTTTATCAAATGAAGCATTAATTAGAATAGAATTATCCAATGTTGCTAAATTTAAATTGACATTATTCCAAGTAGAACATGAAAAATTTGCACCGTTTAAGTTTGCACCTTCTAAATTCACATTATTAAGATAAATATGGTGAAGATTAATGCCCTCAAAATTAGCATTTTTAAGATTGATATCAAAAAATCTTCTTTGTCCTTCAGCGTATTTTTGTAAAAACTCTTCAGAATTCATAGTATTGCTGTTTCGTAAGAGTCAGATGAATTACTAACCGCTGATTAAGAGCATGAGCGATTTTTTGCAGCATGGAAAGAGAATGTCCTTCATAGTCAGCATCTTCTAGCCGTGCAATTACTGGTTGTTTTGTGCCAATCAGTTCCGCCAACTGTTTCTGCGTTAACCCAGCTTTGGTTCTGGCTTCATATATTAACTGTGCCACTTCTGCATTAATGGTAGATACCGCTACCATTGCCTCAAGTTGAGGATCAGTACGAGTCATCTTGTAGATAATTTTAATCGCATCCTTAGTCTTGTCCATCATCATCACCATCATCCTCCTCGTGGTAAGTGTGCGCTTCTGGGCTTTCCTCAAATAAACGCACTTTGCTATCAGGACTGACGATAACTTGGGCTTTCCTCAAATAAACGCACTTTGCTATCAGGACTGAGGATAACTCGGATTCTCAAGTTTTGCCCAGCTTTATTACTAGAAACAAAGGGTTTGCCAATTTCGGGAATACCACTACTATCAATGTATTTTCTGGGCTTGTTGAAATCTTTTATTATACTTATCGGTAGTTTCAAATTCGTCTTTTTGAACCTTCATAAGAATAGGTAAAGTTTCTAAAAACGAATTAAAAATATATTTATGATTACTTACAGAGTATTTTTGTGTTTGAACTAATTTATTATTCAATTGAACTTCGATAGCATTTTGGGCTTGCGATACTCCCTTACTGAAAAAAAACTGTAATGCTACTAGCACAATCCCACTGGCTACGCTAATTATATTTAGATTTTTAAGCATGGTTGACTATATTTAAATGATGTAATAATTATTACAGTATAAAGGCAAGGTATTATGATTCTCGATAGGATACAATGTAACTGAGTGCGAGTAAAAACTAATCTTAAAGATTTTATTCTGATATCAGTATATTACAAAAGCGTCAGGTAAAATTCTTATAAGAAGAAAGATTAGTTGACGCGATTGTGTGACGCAGTAAGAAAAATTGCTATAACAGAAATAGCTGAAATTCTTATCCCATAAGGGATATAGGCTATTTAATTATTTTTTCCCAAAATAGGGACTGTCTCTGGAGTAACCCCGCCCCTTCCTTAGACCCCCCGCCATTGCCTCGACTCCTCCCTAAGCTAAGGGTTAAGCTAAGGAATTAAAATCCTGAATTCCGGCAATAATCCACGAAATACAGGTTAGAATAACCACCCACCGTTTTTGTAAACCTGCGGTGGCATGGCTAAAATTTGCACCTTTCAGGTAGGCATTGGTGAAATTTGCACCCCTGATATCAGCATGGCTAAAGTTTGCACCTTCAAGATTTTGACCTTTGAAACCCACATTCCGCAGGTGTTTTTTGAATTTTCGGAATTATCCATAGCCCAATGATAACAAGGCTTTCAGACAATGACACGCAATTCTATATTAGAGCGATGCCTTCGGCGCGGCGTAGCCATCGCCGATATATTTAAAGCTCGAATCAAGTTTATTGAGAATAATGTCAATAAATTAGTTGGTTTGAGATTAAATTCATTGAATACCGACCTAGATAGCAAAAAGCATGAACTGGTTATTATGATTGGGTTTTAGCTGTTTTATGAAATTCTTTTTTTGACAAAATAACCTGCTGGGAAAAATATTTTGAGTATATTTACTCATGCTGAATGTGGGTTGGAGTGTCTTTGTATTCATAACCAGACCCCCTGAAAAATCAATGTTGTTTTGTCTGGTATTACCTACTTTGACTCATAAGTTGGTATTTGAGTTCCGATTGCATTAATTAGTAACTATGTACTAAAATATGTCTGCTTGTAGCCTTCTTAATGTTTGGAAAAAACGAGAGATACTCAAAACCTGAAAGCTATATATGATAAGCTTTTTCAGCTTCTATTTCCGTTTGAGCAAGGATCTCGGCTCAATGCCTTTTTACTTTGATATTTCTATTATCCTGGAAGAGGTAACAAAAGCGCGCAGTTTATTTCTTAACTTACTGCTTGCGATCACCGCACTGCCGTAGCGATCGCTTCCTTACTGACATCGCTCTTGTCCTCCTCCTTATTTATTAAGGGTTTTACGTTAAGTTGACACCAATGCTCAAATCCGTACTTTTTAGCGTTGCTCCTATGAAATTAGCATCAGTGAGATTAGCGTTGCGAAAGTTTGTACCACCAATAGCTGCAAAGACTATAGCTATGTTCCGAATCAAAGAGTATTTTTCATCTCCTTTCATCGCTCGCCAAGCAATGTAGCCACTGAATAAAACTACGGCTACGGCTACGGCTACGGCTACGGCTACGGCTACGGCTACGGCTACGGCTACGGCTACGGCTACGGCTACGGCTCCGGCTACGGCTCCGGCTACGGCTACGGCTACGGCTACAGCTACGGCTACGGCTCCGGCTACGGCTACGGCTACGGCTGCGGCTACGGCTAAGACTAAGCCTGGGGCCACCAAGCCTGCGGCGAAGCATGTGGCGAAGACTCCGGCGAAGGTTACGGCTACGGCTACGGCTACGGCTACGGCGGAGGCTGTATTTAATCCTTGACGAATTATAACGATGCCCAAAATAATTATTACTATTAAGGCAGTCCAGCCTAATAACGGATTCTGAACTATTATACGTACAAAAAATCCAATAAAAGCTGAGAAAAGTCCTGAAATTCCGGCAATGATCCACGAAATACAGGTTAGAATAACCACCCACCGTTTTTGCAAACCTGCGGTGGCATGGCTAAAATTTGCACCTTTCAGGTAGGCATTGGTAAAATCTGCACCTCTGATATCAGCATGGCTAAAGTTTGCACCTTCAAGATTTTGACCTTTGAAAGAACGTCCTCTGAGATTTTGATGAGAAAAATCCTGGGGTATCATTTGTTTTGTGGCTTACTCTTATTGACTACTGACAATTGACCGGACTTGCAAACTACCACTGGCGAATTCATCCCCCAAGGATTTCATCACAACTTTTAGTGGTGCAGCCTCTAACTTAATATTACTAGGTGATGCGTCTATAAACTTAAATTGGTAAGGGTCACGGGGTAAAATTGAGGTGTCAAAATCCTCAACTGACAAATCACCACTAATGAATACATTTGTATTAGTACGGTTAAATTTACTTATCGCCTCCCCAATAACCTGATCTTCCACAAATACCGATTCAATAGTAGTAATAGCAGGTGTAGAAACATCTGCGGTAATTTGTTCAATCACAATCTGACTATCAGGATCAGTTGCCGCTTTATATAATTTATTTGTCTTAGGTTCAAGAACTATAAATCCAGTCCCGTTAGGTTGAATAATCTGAAATTGGCCATCAACCTTTGACCGATCGCCCGCTCTGACCCCCTTAATATTAGCAACAATTTTATGGGTACTTCCAGAACTATTGTACACACCCTGTACCCCTGATGTAGAGGCAATTAGACGATTAAACTGGGTTAAAATTCCCCCCTTACTATTGATGCTAAATGCTGATAATGCGATAGCGAAGCGCTCCGTAGGAATCGCCACCAATATACAAAGTACAAAATATTCAGCATTACTCCCAGTCTTTAACCTGAGATTCCGATTACCAGGACAAACACAACGTACAGATGAAGGCCAGAACATTTCTACCCCGCCTCTAGTGAAACAATCAGCAAACCAGCCGAAAGTATAACCAATCGTTAAAGCTGATGCTATGGGAATAAATTGGGGAATAAATATTGATAGTCCATAGGAGGCGATCGCCACAACAGCCGATGCAATTATGGAATGAGTCATACTTCTATGGGGCATTGTTTCCTGAAAATATCCAGAAATCCAAGGAAAAACCTTACCTGCTGGAGAAGTGGAAACATCAACATCTGGGAGTAGACCAGCGATCGCACCAACAGCAATCAAAACCGGGTCCGCAGTTTGCAGTAATAAACTGGATGCAGTCCCACTAATTAACAGGTGAGATATTCCCAACATTACCTAATTCTCCTTTCCTCTTGAGGCAAACTGTACAGCAATCGGGAAAGTCCCAAGAATATAGCCGCAGCAATACCACCAAATATATATAGTGCTTGGTCATTAGTACCAAGTCCGATAAAGCGCATAATCACGAAGATTACACCCACTACTAAAATTAATGGGGTGATGTCAAAATATCTTCTGTGATCCGCGCCCTCGATGTCTAACCCTAGATATTCCTCCTCGATGGCACGAATAGCTAACATGGGATTTCCCCCAGCGCGTTCCTGAAGTTTAGATAAATCGGCAGACGTTAGGGCGATCGCTCTTTCCTGCGCTGCGCTTTTCATAATTTGTCTGATTGCCTTCTCTGGCAAAGGTTTCAGTTCGATTCTCGGAATGTTTATGAAAATATCAGAACGGGGTGGGTCTGTAGCAAGTACAAGCATCGGTACACCCTTACGGCGTAACTGTTTCAGCCAAATCCTAAATTTCATATCACAGTTTTGAGCGTCATCGAGAACAATAAATGCTGTGTTCTCTGAAAGGAATTGGGCGATAGCGAAGCGCTGCTGCAAGCAGATCGCTCTTTTAAGCTTATCCATAGTCAGATTTTTCCCCTCGATGTCTTCTGTGGGAAGTTCAAACTGCTGGGCAATTTCTAACAGCATTTGCTTAGGTGTTGTCGGTTCAACAAAAGCCACTAAAAACCCATCGTCAGTTAATCTCTCAACAACGGCATTACCCAGTACAGACTTACCACTCCCTCTTCCCCGACAATTAAAATTGCCCCATTAGCGAGTAATGATGCTGTAGTGCGGTTTAATTCCGCTTGTCTATAAATTTGAAATTCCTCAACCTCAAAACATCCCTCCCCAACTCCTGTCTCTTATACACA
>NZ_JADEWA010000286.1:0-7090 GCF_015207865.1 Dolichospermum sp. LEGE 00246 | reverse complement strand
TATAAGAGACATGCTTGCCTTCACCCGTCATTTTCGGGTTGACAGACTACCCCCTAACCCCTCCCCGCAAGCGAGGAGGGGAATAAGAAGTTTTTTATATGTCCTGGTGTACGCAGTTCATGATGGCTACTTATCAAAGGAATCTGCTATTAGCGTAGTTGAATACTTTAGTCTGTAGAACTTTTGTATTCAATATCTTAACCTGTTTCTATGCAATCAAGTAAACTAGACCAAAATTTAGGGCTAGAAATACAACGTCGTCGTATAGAAAAAGGTTGGTCTCAAGAGTATCTAGCAGAAATTACAGGTCTGCATAGAACCTATATTAGCCAACTGGAACGAGGATTAAAAAGCCCATCTGTAAGAGTTCTGAGTCATATCACCAATGCTTTAACTGTAACAATGAGTGAATTTTTGCAAGCTGTGGAGGAATCTTTAAGTGTTGACAAAAAACGAGATTGAGAGGCTAAAACAAGCTATTATTGCTACTGTTGCATCCCCAGCTATTGGGTCAATAGAAGATTATGCTTGGGAAGCTATTTTTCATTATGTTAAAGATATTCCTCTTTCTGATCCAGCTTTAGGACGTAGTAAACTGCTGTATGATGCAGTTAATATTTTAACTGAAACAGGTTGGTCATTGAAATCGCTCCAACTTGGTAACTTAAAAATTGGCAGCACATTTTTCTTTGTTATTCAAAGAGCAGATATTATTAGTAAAGCTGATCAACTTGGTTTTTCTGGTTTAACAGAATTATCTCCACCGGACGAACTGGGTGCGGCTATTATTCAACATTGGAATGAGAAATTGATCACAAATCAGTCATTACAAGGAGTTGAAAATAGTTATGAAAGCATACTACTGAAAACCATTAAAGGCAATGAATATGTTTATTGTGAATAGCCTTTGTATCCACTTGATCCAACTACTTTTAATTGGGCTTGGACAGTAAATAAGAAAACTGGTAAAAGTGGTGCAGGTTTACAGGGTAGTATCGGAGATAAAATTGAGTTAGTTTGGTATAAGAATCAAAAACAACTTTTTAAAGCTAGAATTATTTCTCCAGAAGCAGTGAGAATAAATATTCAACGAACTCGTCTTAACCCTGAGAATTATGTGAAAACTATTCTTGCAGCTTTACAAGCACAAAATTCCTAATCTTAACTTTAGATAAGTAGGTGAACACAATAAAACCAATCTGTGTAAAGAAACGTAAAATCGCCCAAACCCTCTTGCATGAGTGCCTTTTGCCTTGCCATAACGACAATTTTCAACGCCAACCTACTTAATGCACTCAGCGATAGTTTTAGCTAGTAGTGGAGGTACAGATTCACCAATCTGAGAAGCCATTTCTGTATATGTTCCTAGAAAATGGAAAGTATCTGGATAAGAATGAAGTCTCGCAGCTTCACGTATTGTAATGGTTCTATCTTGTGTGGGATGAAAGAATCTACCAGAACCAGGATGAAAAACCCATCTGGTAATTGTCTTCGCTGGTTTGTCCCAATAAAGCCTGCCATAAGCACCACTATAGTGTTTTTTAGGTGCTAATTCAGGTGGTAAATCTCTGGCATCTTGTCCTTCCTTTAACAGCCTTACTCTTGACATTTGAATGGAGCTTAAAGCACGAGCAATATGGTTTGTAATTTTTGTGCTGTCATATCTGATTAAAGATTGATAAGTTGTTTGTGGATCTGAGGGATATCTATCTTCATCATATTTTTGTCCTGCATTTAGTTGTGGTAAATCTCCAATTGCATCTTTAACTGTAACAATTGGAGAATAATTAGATTTTAGTAGATTCGTTTGATAGGATGATTGTTTCTTGCTAGAACCACTTTTAAGATCATCATTATGTGTAGGCTCTGGTAAGCAAATTAAATGCTCTAAACTGGCAATAAAGAAAGCTCTAGCTCTGGTTTGTGGCACTCCGTAGTTAGCAGCATTTAAAGATGATGTGACAACTTTATATCCCAGTAATTCTAGTTGATTTGTAATTTCATTTTTAAATAAACCTTTGTATGCTGTCAAAATTTCCGGGACGTTTTCCATAATGACGTAAAGCGGTCTGAACTCTTGAACAAATTCTATAAAACTTTTATATAACTGATTCCGAGGATCATCTATATAGCGATATTCGGCAGGTATATTTCTGGAAAATCCTTGACAAGGAGGTCCGCCAATAATTGCTTTTAGTTCTTCTTTTTTTAAACCTAGATATGAACGGAGTTCTGAGGGATTAACTTCACGAATATCTTGATGTATAATTTTAGTGTTTGGGTAGTTATATTGATAGGTGGCTAAGGCTTTTTTATTTACATCAATGGCACAAGACGCTTCAAAGCCAGCCAAGTGAAAGCCTGTAGTTAAGCCACCTGCACCTGCGAATAAATCAATAGTTTTGTTGTTCATACTTGAATACTATAGTATTCTATATTTAATGTCAAGTAGGATGATCTTGTTGTGGGTTACAGTATATTAAAAAATATCCAATTATCAAAAATGAATAAAAATACTATTCGCACCAGCTACATCCGCAAGGTTCATCATATCGCTTTTAATATCCAAAATATGACAGCATCTCACCATTTTTACCATTGGGGTCAATTTTAGCGATCGCCTAGCCTAAATTTTTCTGAATTTTCATGAATTTTATCTGATAATAAAACTAGCCTCTTCAAGCAAAACCTATGGAAACCCTCACCTTAAACATACCTCCCGCAGTAAATTTAACAGATGAGCAGTTTTATCAACTTTGCATTGCCAACGAACCTTGGCAATTAGAACTTACCCAAACGGGAGAATTAATTATTATGCCCCCCACAGGTGGAGAAAGCGGAATTAGAAACTCAGATATAACTACAGATTTAAGTATTTGGAATCGTCAAACCAAATTAGGTAAAGTATTTGATTCTTCTACAGAGTTTAAATTACCCAGTGGTGCTTATCGCTGTCCTGATGCAGCTTGGGTAAAACTAGCACGTTGGGAGGCTTTAAGTAAAGAAGAAAAAAAACGGTTTCCCCCCCTTTGTCCTGATTTTGTAGTTGAATTGCGATCAGAAACGGATAGTTTAGAAAAATTACGCACTAAAATGCGAGAATATCAAAATAATGGGGCGCTTTTAGGTTGGTTAATTGATCCACAAACACCCTTGGTAGAAATTTATCGTTACGGAAAAGATGTAGAAGTTTTGAACTTTGATGTTGACAACCCACCAAAACTTTCTGGTGAAGATATTTTACCGGGCTTTATTCTCGATTTGCAGATAATTTTAAATCCATAGATTTTAAATTTCGGGATGATGATTTCTCAAAAAAATATTCCCACTGGCTACCTCCGCAAGGTTCATCATATCGCTTTTAACGTCCAAAATATGGCAGTATCTCGCCATTTTTATGGTCATATTTTAGGCTTACACGAACTTACAGGGGATGAAATACCAGAAACATTAATAGAACTTGTCAACACCGGAAAAGTCGCCAACTTTGCCACTCCTGACGGTACAATTATTGACTTATTTGGAGAACCAGAATTATTACCACCAGATCCAGATCCCAGTAAGTCTTTCACTAGAGCGTATCATTTAGCCTTTGATATTGATCCAGAATTATTTGACCAAGCATTAGCAGTAATTCAAGAAAATAATTTGGTCATTGCTTATGGACCAGTTTCCCGTCCTACTGGTAGAGGAGTGTATTTTTATGATCCCGATGGATTTATGATTGAAATTCGTTGTGATCCTGATTAAATGAGACAATGGGAAAATTTCGATAATTAAAGGCAATATAAAAGCAATATACAGCACTTCCCGGTGTTATGAGGTACAAGAACCCCACCCCCAACCCCCTCCAGTATCAAAAGCTTATCCTTTTCTTCCCCCCGCAGCGGGGGGATTGAGGGGGGTGCGATGAGGGGGGCTAAGATGTAACTCATATCATTGGAAACTACTGTAAGTAGGTGAACACAATAAAAGAACTCCACAAAAAAGATGATCCAATCTTGTGGGATGGGCATCTTGCCCGTCCTTTTATTATTAGCGGGCAAGATGCCCGCACCACAAGAAATTTTGGGATATTTTTTTAATTGGAAGTCTCTAAAACCAAGGTGTGTAAAGAAAAAAGAAAAGTAAAATCGTCCAAAGCTTCTTCACTCTTGCCTCTTGCCTCTTGCCCTCCCATGACGACAATTTTCAATGCTAACCTACTTAATTGAGGGCGGGGAAACCCTACGGATTTTGGGATATTTGAAATAAGGCTAAAAATGTACATTCCCAAACCAAACGAGGTTGGGCGTAACAAAGTAAATGTTTCCGGGTTTTTTCTAATTGTTGAATAATTTTAGGTTCATGTATTTGTTGCCAATAGTATTGTTGTAAATAGTCAATTAACCATAATTGGGCTTCTGTATCTAATTCTTTATCAATTTTTTTACCTAATTCTAAAGCATGACGGTAAGATGTTGGCGTTTTTTTCACCTGGGCGATAAATTCGCTAGGAATGGTTTGCAATTGTTGGTAGGAGGAAATGGCATTTCCTGGACTACCTGCGGCTATGTTTAAAACTTCTGGATGTTGCAAAATTTCGGCATTTCCTGTTTGTGTCAATACCTCAGTCATAGCCGCAATATTTAACCGATAAAAGGGAACTTTTTGACAACGGGATACTAAAGTTGGTAGCACAGATTCGGGGGAGGGGGCAATTAAAATTAATGTCGCTTTTCCCGGTTCTTCTAAAGTTTTTAACAACGCATTTGCCGCAGATTCCGCCATTGTTTCTGCTTGTTCTAATACTATGATATTCCGCGCTGCTTCCAATGGTGAACGAGAAAGAAATTGCGTAATTTCTCGAATTTGTTCTAAACGAATAATCGGTGGTGCTTTGCGTTTAACTCCCTTTTCGGCTGCTTCTGCTGGGGTGAGTCTTTGTCCTTGATATTGATAAGTTGGTTCTACCCACAATAAAGCTGGATGATTTCTTTGCTGAATGCGATTGTGTAAAATGGGAATTTGATCGGGTTTTATAGAACTAGAAAAAAGTAATTCAATAAAACATTTTGCTGCCAAACTTCTGCCTACACCATCAGCACCCACAAACATATAAGCTGGTGCAACTCGATGTTGTTTAACGGATTGAGTTAATAATTCTACCGCTTGCTGTTGTCCGATTAATGACGAGAACATAGTTATGAAAACAGGCGTTGCTGTAAAATTTCCTGGATACTTTTTTGAACGATATCTTGACTGTCATTGCCATCTATTCGCACAATTTGGGATGGATTGGATGCAGCTAATTCTGTATATCCTTGCTGTACCCGACGATGAAAAGTAATAGTTTCCTGTTCAATTCTATCTAGTTTAGCTTGTCCCCGTTTGCGGGATAGTCCTACCTCGACATCTACATCTAACCAAATAGTTAAATCACTTTCTAAGCCACCAGTAGCAATCTGATTAAGTTGATGAATGAGATTCATATTTAAACCTCTACCATAACCTTGATAGGCGATAGTAGAATCAGTATAGCGATCGCACAAAATAAATTTCCCTATGGCTAAATTAGGTTTTAACTCTTCTTCAATATGTTGTGACCTGTCCGCTGCATATAATAATAGTTCCGTGACTTCCCCCACCGGCTTACTTGGTGACTTTTCCAATAATAACGCCCGTAAATCCTTTCCTAACTCCGTTCCCCCTGGTTCACGAGTCAGTATTACTGATATATTTAAGCTTTCTAACCACTGAAAACACCGTTGCATCTGAGTAGTTTTACCACAACCCTCCACACCTTCAAATACAATGAACTTACCACTCATGTTGTTAAATTTTGTAAATACTGATTTTTTAGACATCCCTATTTATATAAACTCTACACCAAAAGCAAACCTTATATGATTGCCCCAAATATCGCAGTAGACACGAAGACGTGGTGCTAGATTAACTCCAAGAGTCAGATCCCCGACTTCTCTAAGAAGTCGGGGATCTGGGTATGAGTGCAAAATAAAATAAAAATCCCTAAACTAATCAATTTTGTAGGTGTCAAATTTTCACACAATATGATGAAAAATAATTTTCAGTAAATCCCCTTGAGAAAAAGGCTTTTCTAAATAGCCATTAGCCCTCACAAATTTGGCTTTAGCTTTATCTCTTAATCCCATTCTTTCGGTCATCAAAATCACAGGAGTATTTTTATAATACGAGTGTTTCCGCAATAAAGAACAGATTTCATAGCCATCTAAATTAGGCATTTCTACATTTAATAAAATCATATCGGGCTGTACTCGCAAAATTTCCATTAAAGCTTGGGAAGAATCCATGAATTTCAGCACAGAAAATATTTGCTCATCTAAAAAATCTTCCACAGTATTTAATATGCTATAATCATTGTCCACACCCAAAATACTATATTTCTTCCTCTCCCTAACTGGGGAGTTTATCGGCTGATGTATATGTAGTTGAGAATCAACTTGCTCAGAATTGCTTTTAGGTAACTGTTCGTGATATGTAGTATGTGACGGGGATTGATGATGATTTTCAAAATTCAAATTTTCCTGAACATCAACCTTAACCCCTGATTGACATTGTTCTACTAAAGTTCTTAAATTTAAATGACAAAATTTAGGAAGATTATCTAAAAAAGTATGTCGAACAAATTCATAACTGCCATATTCTAAATCTAGTAATGATTCTAAAACCTCCAATGCTAATTGTTCAATCAACAAAGCAGTCTGAAAGTGACTAATATATTTTTGATTAACTAACCAACAAATTGCTAAATAATCTGGATTTGGTATTGACTGATTTTCAAGATCCTTTTCAAAAATCATCCGTACCTGTTCATTAATACCCATAGGAAGAGTCGAAATTTGCTGACTCAATCTCTGTAAATTACGATAAAGAGGTTCAAACATTTCCTCAGAATAACCAGCGTAAATTAGTTTACCCTGATCCATATATATTGACCAAGCACCCGACTCACTAAATACCTGCAAACAACCAGTAAAAGAATTATTAGTAATCTTTTTTAATAAGCTAATTGGTTGGATATTTTGAAAAAATCTATATCTACTAATCGGGATTGTGTCTGTCTCTTATA
>NZ_JADEWA010000285.1:0-7099 GCF_015207865.1 Dolichospermum sp. LEGE 00246 | reverse complement strand
GGCAGCGTCAGATGTCTATAAGAGACACCCCTAACCCTGCTTGCCTTCACCCGTCATTTTCTGGACAATCCCTCCAAAAATACACAGAATTAACACACTAGGCATTGCCCGCCCATTAAAAAATCCCCCACCTCACGGCAGGGGATTTTTAATTACCTAAAAGCAGTAGTCAGGATCAACCAAACTTACCAGCCGTAGAGGCAATGAGGAACGCTGCATAGGTGACGATGTAGCCAACAGTGAAGTGAGCTAAACCAACCACACGAGCTTGAACAATGGAGAGAGCAACGGGCTTGTCCTTCCAGCGAACTAAGTTAGCTAAAGGAGTACGTTCGTGGGCCCAAACCAAGGTTTCAATTAACTCTTGCCAGTAACCTCTCCAAGAGATGAGGAACATGAAACCAGTAGCCCAGACGAGGTGTCCGAAGAGGAACATCCAAGCCCAAACAGACAAGTTATTCATACCGTAGGGGTTGTAACCGTTAATCAACTGAGCAGAGTTAGCCCAGAGGTAGTCACGGAACCAGCCCATGAGGTAGGTAGAGTTTTCATTGAACTGAGCAACGTTACCTTGCCAAATACCGAGGTGTTTCCAGTGCCAGTAGAATGTTACCCAACCGATGGTGTTTAACATCCAGAACATAGACAGGTAGAAAGAGTCCCATGCGGAGATATCGCAAGTACCGCCACGGCCTGGACCGTCGCAGGGGAACGCATAACCGAAGTCCTTTTTATCGGGCATCAGTTTAGAACCACGAGCATCCAAAGCACCCTTAACGAGTACCAAGGTGGTGGTGTGGATAGCCAAAGCGAAAGCGTGGTGAACCAAGAAATCGCCAGGTCCAATGGTCAAGAACAAGGAATTTGTTCCAGAGTTGATGGCATCTAACCAGCCGGACAACCAAACGTTACCAGCATTGGGGTAAGCGGTGTAAGCAATACTGTCGGGGTTAGACAACAGTACATTCAAGCCATACAAAGCTTTACCTTGAGCAGCTTGGATGAATTGAGCAAATACTGGCTCAATCAAGATTTGTTTTTCAGGAGTACCGAACGCAACAACTACATCGTTGTGAACATATAAACCCAGGGTGTGGAAACCCAAGAAGAGAGATACCCAGCTAAGGTGGGAGATGATCGCTTCTTTGTGTTGTAACATCCGGTCAAGGACGTTACCTTTGTTTTGTTCAGGGTCGTAATCACGTACCCAGAAAATTGCTGCGTGAGCAAAAGCACCAACCATCAAGAAACCAGCGATGTACTGGTGGTGGGTGTACAGTGCTGCCTGTGTGGTGTAATCCTTAGCGATGAAAGCATAAGGAGGCAGAGCGTACATATGCTGCGCTACCAAGGAACAGATAGTTCCCAAAGATGCCAAAGCTAATGACAACTGGAAGTGCAGGGAGTTGTTGATGGTGTCGTAAAGACCTTGGTGGGGCAGGTTGAACTGACCTTCGCTCTTGCTACCAGGTACTAAACCGGATTTGGAGTTCAGCATTTCTTTAATGCTGTGACCAATTCCGAAGTTAGTCCGGTACATATGACCAGCGATGATGAACAAAACTGCGATCGCCAAGTGGTGGTGAGCCATGTCAGTCAACCACAAGGATTCTGTTTGGGGGTGGAAACCGCCCAAGAAGGTAAGAATCGCAGTCCCTGCACCTGTGGAAGTACCAAATAACTGGCCAGCGGTGTCAGGGTTTTGAGCGTAAACGCCCCAGTTACCTGTAAAGAAAGGAGTTAAACCTTCTGGATGGGGAGCTACAGTCAGGAAGTTATCCCAACCCACGTGAATACCACGGGATTCAGGAATAGCAACGTGAACCAAGTGACCAGCCCAAGCCAGAGAACTAACACCAAACAAACCAGCTAAGTGGTGGTTTAGGCGGGGTTCAGCACTCTTAAACCAAGAAAGGCTAGGACGGAACTTGGGTTGTAAATGTAACCAACCAGCAAATAGGAACAATGCGGACAACAAGAGCAAACCAACGGAACCAGTATATAGTTCGCTGTTTGTCCGCATCCCGATGGTGTACCACCAGTGATAAACACCAGAGTAAGCAATGTTTACAGGGTTGCTTGCACCAGCTTGGGTGAAAGCTTCAATTGCTGCTTCACCGAAGTGAGGGTCCCAAATTGCATGGGCAATTGGACGGACGTGCAGGGGATCTTTAATCCACTGTTCAAAGTTACCTTGCCAGGCTACGTGGAACAGGAGGCTGGATGCCCACAGGAAGATGATTGCCAAGTGACCGAAGTGCGTAGCGAAAATCTTTTGGTAAAGATTCTCTTCCGTCATGCCATCGTGGCTTTCAAAGTCGTTGCCTGTAGCGATCGCATACCAAATCCGACGAGTAGTCGGGTCCTGTGCGAGATCCTGGCTAAATTTTGGAAATTTTGTTGCCATAGGTGTGATCTGTCCTCTGACCTTTAGCCATTATTTGTCAGCAAAATTTTAGATTTTAGATTCTGGATTTTGGATTAAATCTAAAATCCAAAATCCTTTCAGATTCGGCAGTCGCTCATGGGGGAAACCCCCAAGCCCCTTACGGGTTTGCCAGTTCCCTCAGGCGGGAAACCCGCTTTCAGGACTGGACTCACCGCGTTGCCTCACCAAAATTCTACTGATTTTTATCCTACTGATAGGATGTGTGCGTGGAAGAATGCCCAAGTAGTAGCAATTCCTCCTAATAGGTAGTGAGCCACACCTACAGCCCGACCTTGAGTGATGCTCAGTGCGCGAGGCTGAATTGTTGGGGCTACTTTCAGTTTATTGTGCGCCCAAACAATGGACTCAATGAGTTCTTGCCAGTAGCCACGACCACTGAATAGGAACATTAAGCTGAACGCCCAAATAAAGTGAGCGCCTAAGAACATGAGTCCATAAGCGGACAATTCAGTTCCGTAGGAGTTGATTACTTGTGTAGCTTGCGCCCACAAGAAGTCACGTAACCAACCGTTGATGGTGATAGCACTTTCAGCAAAGTTACCGCCAGTAATGTGATTTACTGTGCCATCTGCATCTACTGTTCCCCAGACATCAGACTGCATCTTCCAACTGAAGTGGAAAATTACAATTGATAAGGAGTTATACATCCAGAAGAGTCCAAGGAAGATATGATCCCAACCGGACACTTGGCAAGTACCGCCACGACCTGGACCATCGCAAGGGAATCGGAAGCCTAAGTTAGCCTTGTCTGGAATCAGACGAGAACTACGGGCGTACAATACACCTTTGAGCAAGATGAGAACAGTAACGTGAATGGTGAATGCGTGAATGTGGTGAACCATAAAGTCCGCTGTACCCAATGCAATGGGCATCATAGCGATCTTGTCGCCGATAGCGACGATTCCACCACCAAAAGCATGACTAACTACTTGAAGAGCGTTAGGTGCTGTATTACCAGGAGCTAATGTGTGCAGGTTTTGCACCCATTGAGCAAATACTGGTTGCAATTGAATTGCACTGTCGGAGAACATATCTTGGGGACGACCCAAGGCACGCATGGTGTCATTGTGGATGTACAAACCAAAGCTGTGGAAGCCTAAGAAAATACAAACCCAGTTGAGGTGAGAAATGATAGCGTCACGGTGACGAATCACGCGATCTAAAACGTTGTTTTGGTTAACAACAGGATCGTAATCGCGCACCATGAAGATGGCTGCGTGAGCAGCACCACCAACAATCAAGAAACCACCTATCCAAATATGGTGAGTGAAGATACACAATTGTGTTGCGTAATCAGTTGCCAAGTAAGGATAGGGAGGCATCGCGTACATATGGTGAGCGATGATGATTGTCAAGGAACCCAAGAAAGCTAGGTTAGTAGCTAATTGAGCGTGCCAAGAAGTGGTGAGGTTTTCGTAAAGACCTTTGTGACCTTCGCCAGTGAAAGGACCTTTATGAGCTTCTAGAATATCTTTAATACTATGACCGATACCCCAGTTGGTACGGTACATATGACCAGCAATGATGAACAGTACAGCGATCGCTAGGTGGTGATGAGAAATATCAGTCATCCACAAGCCGCCTGTAACTGGGTTTAAACCACCCTTAAATGTGAGGATATCAGCGTAAGCTCCCCAATTTAAGGTGAAGAAAGGTGTTAAACCACTGGCGAAACCAGGGTAAAGTGCTGCCATTTTTGCTGTATCAAACAGCAACTCATGAGGCAGAGGGATGTCCTTAGCTGCCACACCTGCATCTAACAGTTTGTTGATTGGTGCAGACACATGGATTAAGTGACCAGCCCATCCCAAAGAACCACAGCCTAGCAACACCGATAAGTGATGATTCAGCATTGACTCCACATTCTGGAACCATTCCAGTTTAGGAGCGCGTTTGTGGTAGTGGAACCAGCCAGCAAATAAGAACAAGCCTGCTAATACCAAGCCGCCAATTGCAGTTACATATAGCTGGAAGGAGCTAGTGATACCCCAGCCACGCCATACTTGGAACAAGCCAGAGGTGATTTGAATGCCGCGGAAACCGCCGCCCATATCACCGTTTAAAATGTCTTGACCAACAATAGACCAAACTGTTTGGGCGCTGGGCTTAATGCCTAATGGGTCAGCCAGCCAAGCTTCGTAGTTAGAGAACTTAGCGCCGTGGAACAACATTCCGCTCAACCAGATTGCTACTACAGCCAAATGGCCGAAGTGAGCGGCGAATATCTTGCGGGAAATGTCTTCTAAATCGCTTGTATGTGTATCAAAATCATGGGCGAGGGCATGGAGGTTCCAAATCCAGGTTGTGGTTTTTGGGCCTCTGGTTAAGGATCTGTCGAAATGTCCTGGCTTTGCCCATTTTTCAAATGAGGTAGGAACCGGGTCATTGTCAACGATCACTCTTGCTTTTTTTTCCTCTCGCTCCGGAGGACTAATCGTCATTCGACCTCCTCTCTATAAGGAATGGGGAATCATGAATACCACCTAGAATAACACAGTCGCCGTTTTCAGATTGCTCTGGACTAGCGATGCGGTTGCCGTGTGGAAAAGAAAAGTTGTTTCTGTTGAATTATAGAGTCTGAACTTGCACATTGTTATAGACCTGTTAACAATAATTAAAAATAGCCAAATTTATTGTCCAATCGGCTTTATAAGTTCCTATACATTGTCCAAAAGTCAATAGACTCTTCATTTAATTTACAAAGAACAACAATTTGGAAAACTTATGATTCATACGCAGAGCCGCTCAAACTCGTGCCATTTGGCTACTTTTATCTAAAATTAGCGGTCTGAAACCAAATTTATTTTCTGAGAACAAGTCAAAAAAATCACTTATTCGCCATTCTAATCAGATGAAAGTAGGTAAATTTATAACTTTGGTAGTAGATTTATGCTCTTATTCATAGTGAATGAGTCATAATTTGCGTCACAATAATGGCGTTAATTGTTAAAAAATATTACGGAATAAAAACATGAACACTGGGTGCAGAAAATTTTTTGACCAACTTTTTTCCAAGAGATTCCCAATTATTAAGTGGCTTGCTACATTAGTGCTAGTTTTAAACTTAAGTAGTTGCGCTGAAGCAGCAAACAGCCAGGAAGTATCTACGAATCCTTTCATGAAAACGCTCCCAGCCTCAGAAATTTCTGGGACTTTTTCAGAAACTGCACCACCTGATGTTATTCAAGCATTGCGTCCCAGTCTAGAAGGTTATCAACCTCAAGTCAGCATCATTAGTCCCCTAGTAAATGAAATTCTTCCAGACAATATAGTTAAAGTCCAGTTGCGGGTTAAGGACTTACCGATATTTAAAGACCCTCAATGGCAACTTGGACCCCATTTGCACCTAATTTTAGACAATCAACCTTATATAGCTGTTTACGATTTAAATCAGTCGGTGGTATTGTCAGACTTATCACCCGGTACGCATACTCTTCGTGTTTTTGCTTCTCGTCCGTGGCATGAAAGTTTTAAAAATGAAGGTGCTTATGCTCAAACTACATTTCACGTTTTGACGAAAACTGAGGAAAACAACCCAGATTCTAAATTACCCCTACTTACTTACAGTCGTCCCAATGGTGGTTATGGGGCAGAACCAATTATGCTGGACTTCTACCTAACTAATGCACCGTTGCATAGTATAGCTGAAACTAATCCTGACGATACAATGAGCAATTGGCGTATTCGTAGTACAGTTAATGGTGAAAGCTTTATTCTCGATCGTTGGCAACCTATTTATCTTAAAGGCTTTAAACCTGGTAAAACCTGGGTAAAACTAGAATTCCTTGACAATGAAGGACAACCTGTGAAAAATGCCTTTAATACCACTATTAGACTAATTAACTACCAACCCAATGGTCAAGATACTCTTTCTAAAATTGTCAGAGGGGAATTGACAGCAGATGAAGTTCGGGGTATTGTAGACCCAACTTATACAGCTAAGATTCCAGGTACTGAATCTACCGCTACACCAACTCCAGAAACTAAAGTCGAAAAACAACCAATTTCTGAAGTTAAACTTCCTGAAGTTACACCAACTTCAGAAACCAAAGTCGAAAAACAACCAATTTCTGAAGTTAAACTTCCTGAAGTTACACCAACTCCAGAAACTAAAGTCGAAAAACAACCAATTCCTGAAGTTAAACTTCCTGAAGTTACACCAACTCCAGAAACCAAAGTCACAGAAACAAAAGAATTGAATCTGGATAAACCAGATACAGGTTCATCTAAGCAATCTCAAATTCAAGAGTAATTAGAGTAACATACCTCTAAGATACAAGGTTGGGTTGAGGCACGAAACCCAACAAATGCGTCGGGTTGCGCTGTCGCTTAACCCGACCTACAAAAAATGGACAAGGTATTGGAGTAAGCCACAAAATAAATGATCCTGTTTTGTCATGCTGAGTGTAGCGTTCGCGGAGCGTGGCGTTAGCCATAGCGAAACGAAGCATCTCAAGAGATTCTTCACTACACTTCGTTTCGTTCATAATGACATTGGGCATTTCTTTTTGTGGAGTTCTCTTAAGGGACTTCCAAGAAATAAATTATCCTGATTAACGAACCACAGAGGCGCAGAGGACACAGAGGAATAAGGGTTTGAGAGATTTTTGCGTTAGGTGGTTGAGTATTTTTTTATTTGGAAGTCCCTAA
>NZ_JADEWA010000284.1:0-7105 GCF_015207865.1 Dolichospermum sp. LEGE 00246 | reverse complement strand
TAATTTATGGCAATCTATAATTTACCTGTTTTGTTCTGTTCTGTTTTTCTCCTCTATTTTCTGACTTTTTTCCTAGACTTTAAATTTTTCCTTAACGATCGCTTGACAATCAAGACAGTCGCTACAAGATCGGCGATCGCACTCGCGGACAATTTGGCGATATTTAGCTACACAAGTATCAAGTAAATATTGCATAAATTCAATTAAAAATATTAAACTGAAAATATGGTTTCATCAGGTGGCAGCAATTCGTTTCGATAGGACTCAAAGGTAATACTATCTGCAAAACCTTGATGTTGCAAAATTAGATTTGACCAAGTTCTAGTTTTGTTTTCTAGAAATGTAACTAATACAGTGCCTTCGTGAATGTCCTTTGGTATTTCAGCAAGTTGGATCTTTCCATCCTTATAAATTCCCTGAACGGTTTTTAGCATGGATTAACCTCTATCAATTGTGCCACAAGAAACCGCTTGTTATTATCCAAGAAAATAAATGTTACTCATAAATCTTACTACGATGAGCGATCAGAATAATATTAACCAAAACTACTTCATCATCAATGGAATAAACAACTCGATAATCTCCAACTCGATAACGATAATAACCTGAATAATTACCTTTTAATGGCTTAATATTAGGATGAAAACTAGGATTTTCTTCAAGTGTTTGAAAACATCTTGCTAATTTTTTCGCTAAGGTTTTATTGCTTTTAGCAAAAACTTTTTCTGCCTCTAATGATAATTGAACTTTATACGTCATCTCTAATCATCCGCCAATCTTTTACCTTCCCTTCTTGAACTTGTTGTTTTGCTTGTTCAAAAGCAGATTCAAACCCAGAAATTTTTAATAATTCTTCTGTTGCATCTTCATTTTCATCATTAAGTAAATCACGTAAAAATTCAGCAATAACTATTAGTTTTTCTGGAGATAATTTATCAATATTTTGTTTGACTTGATTACGCATTTGAGTTGTATTCATAATCTATATGCCTCATGACTATTCTTAGTATATCATGACTCGCTGTAATAATCGTGAATTTCGCTTAACTTGCTGATAATTTAGTAAACTAAACTAAGATTAGAAGTATCAGGACAAAGCAATATTAATTTTTCTGATTCTAGGGAAACTAACGCTTAATTTTGTAGCAAATTGGAGACAGGCATAAATATCTTCTCTGGAGAGGGAAGGATATTCTTCTAAAATTTCTTCAATGGAATCTCCTGCTGCCAAAAACTCCATCACGGTTTGTACAGAAATTATTGTGCCAGCGATAATGGGTTTTCCATTGCAAATATCTGGATCAACTGTGATAGAACTTTTCATGGGGGTTTCTTCATTTTGATCTAATAATAATGGAGATAATGAAAAAAGTGATTTCATTAATTTTATTTGACGGAAAACTTTGTAGAAATAATAATTTTAACTCAGTTTAATAGCTTTATTATAACTTTAATTGACTTTCTGTTGCCAAAATATTAGGACATAATGGTATTATGTCTCTACGATTGTGTTACAAACTTGCACTAAATGCCTTGATAAGAAATATTTTTTATTGGTGTAAATCCCTTACAAGTTATAACAAGTTATACTTTAGAGAAGAGAAAAGAGACACCCACCACTCCATTCATACCATATTCCATCACGAAATATCCCAATATATTCCCCCTCTCTCGGGAGGTGTCCTTTTTTGCTGGTACTAAAAGAAAGGTCAGAATAATTTAACCAATTCTCATCTTTTTTTCTCCAGCCGACTTTATCTCCTAGTTTGCAGTAGATATCGTAATCATAGCTTCCGTCAAGTTTACCACCTAATTCAATCCAGATTTGTTTCTGTACAGAAAAACCAAATCTGTTTTGAGAGTATTTTAACCACAATTGGTCAATAATGCGTAACTCCTCTTGGGGAAAATTGCGACAGCTATCAAAATCTAAATAACCTTCTTTTTCTCTGTTAGCACACTTTAACATTAATTGTGCGGTTTCTTGGTCTGCTTCCTGCCATTTCTTAGCAAACAGTAAATCTGATAGCTTAGTATAATCAATTCCTAAACCTGACTTTAATTCTACTAGTCTTCGGGGGGGTAAAGCGAGGGAAATAGGCGTAAAATCGCTACTATCAACCCGAATATCTTGAGGATTGTTAGCATATTCTGTCGCATTCTCAGCAATTATATCTAATTGATGTTTTAACTGTCTTTTCCCTTCCCTCAAAACATCTTCTTCCACTCCATGAAATTGCATCGGATTCAAAAGAATCTGGTCAATTTGAGCGAGAGTTTGAGATTTTTGTTGAAATATATCCCAAAGTTCCTGCAATGGCCGTTGTTGCCGTTGTAAAGTCATCATATCAATCGCCTTCAACCCCCTCGGAAAAGACAGTAAATCTTGATAAGGCTTACAAATCACTTGCAAAATACTGGGCGACTGCCGTAGGTAAGCCGGAAAATTGAGGGCATAATTAAGGGCATCTTCAGGGTTTGTCACCAACAAACCATCACCGCCTTTACGATAACATCGCGCTTCAATCTGCACCTGGCTATTTTTTGCCAATTGTGAAAAAGTTGATTTTAGCTCAAGATTAGCTTCAAGAGAGCCATTACCAGGAACAGGCGAACTAAAGGACATTTGCGCGTTGAGGGTGGCATCAACTTTTTCCTTAGTTTCCCTGTTACTAGAAACAATCTTAATGGTACTGATAAACTCACCACCAGGAATAATCCCAGCGATATATTCATAACCAGCCACCTGATAAAAGTCATCTAGTCCATTTTCTTTAAGAAAATTACGTATTCTGGGACTTAAATCAACTTCCTCAAGCATTATTGGTGCTTCGCGTACTTTCACATACAACACCGAAAAAGTAGCAAATTCCTCAGTTTTTTCGCTAGATTCCAGAGAAACCTTCGCTTTGAGAGAAGCTTGTCCCGTAAACCAAGAAGCATTCAAACTCGCGCTGGCATCTATGCCCAAAACGCTATTTAATTCAGCAGTAGATGTTACTCTTTGGAATGATAACTCAGCGATCGCACCTTTTTTTTCACCTGCAACAACCTTTCGTTCATAAGTAACATATTTATCGTAAATCTTGCCTGTAAGCGGATTATAGCCGAATCCTTCGATCATTCCCTCACAATAGTCTCTGGTGATTTGCAGCATTTGGTTTTTAATATTTTGTAAGGTTAAAATAGTGCAATATTATGATTACCAATTATCAGCATAACTATGTCCACAGCCTTTTCAAAACTAGGCGTTTCAATATAGCTAGAATTGTGCAAGTGATCAAAATTAGACTGGAAATCAGCACTAGAAAAAAACGCAATCGGAAATAATCTGCCAAACCCTAAATACTGGTAATTATACACAAAAATAACGCTTTAGTCCAGCCCATAGCGATCGCCATTCTTGTCTGTTAGCTTAATAATTCGTTGTCTTCCTTAACATAATCTATAGGAATAATGGTGATCTTTATATTACACTGCAATAATTGGCGATCGCACTAATAACTTTGAGCCTGAAAATTATTGGGAATATCCAACTCGAAAACTTGATCATGAATACGAGCCACATAAAGCCCTTCTTGCAGAATTTTCTCGCGTAATTCGTTAGACAAATCAACAGAGGCTAATATGCCATAAAGTCGTTTGTCTTTGTGTTCAGGAAAAAAGTTACGAAACCGTTGTAAAATACTTTTTAATTGAGTAATAGAATCTTCCCTTGCATGACTTTTAACCTCAACAATATAGGCAGTATTTAGCTCACCATTAGCATAGGCAAGAACATCAATTTCCATGTGTTGTCCTCCCTTACTAACTCGCACACTGGGACTGATAACTTCCATCCCAAATTGTTGTCCCAAAATAGTTTCCATTGAAGGCAGGGCAAGACCTTCGGTAAAACTGCCAAATTTTGCACCGAGTCCCCCAATTTGTTTACCTAATTCTTTGAGTTGGCGGTCAGTTGCCTTCTGTTGTTCGGCATTCTCCTTCTGTTGCTGACTAACTTCTTTCAATAGTATGTCAGTTTCTTTTTGAGCAGTAGCTAATTCTGCTAACAGTTGCCATACATCTTCTGATGTTGCCATAAACACTTTTTCTCCGTAATAATGTTTATTATAATCTGCCAAATTTAAAAAATCTGGTAAATCCTAAATACTGGTCATTATACACAAAAATAACGCTTCAGTCCACTCCACCACAGCGCCATAAGTATCTCCTGTATGTCCACCCAACTGATAATTAAACCAAGCTGCGGTAACAACAGAAATCACACTTCCAGTCAAAACCATCCCCACAGATAAAACTAATTTCTGCGGATTAATTAACCAAACAACAGCACTCAAACCTAACAATAAAAATAAACTTGGTAATAAATCTAAATAAGAACGAATCGCTTGTTTATGAACCGCACCTTTACCAGTCGGTTTCAGATAAGGGTATTGACAAATAGCCATTTGTTGTCCCCAACGTCCCCACCCACAAGCAGCCATTAATACAAAATAATGGTTTTCAGCTATCTCTGTTAAAGCTGTTGTTTTCAAAATAATAATCACAATAGCGGACATTGCCCCAAACGCACCAGTAGCACTATCCATCATTACCTGCAATCTGCGTTGAGGATCACCTACCGCTAAACCATCAGCGGTATCCATCGCTCCATCTAAATGTAACCCTCCTGTTACCGCTATCCACGCAGACACTACCAAAGCATTCCGAGTTAGCACAGGGACACCCAAATAATTCATCCCTGTATCTAACCCACCTAAAATTCCCCCAATCATCAACCCAATTACTGGCGCAAAACAAGCAACCTTTTGGAAGTCCAAATTTTGCAGATAGGGTAAGGGAATAGCAGTATAGAAAATCACAGCCGCAACTGAATTTAGGAATTGCTGTTGCCACCAGCGCAAAACGTTAGCCATACTTTAGAAAGAGTTCAATTAGCCAAATACTTCCAGTATTCATGAATATAAATGTTCTCATCATAAATTCCTTCCAGACTGACAATCCACCGCCAATGATTAGCCGATCGCCTCCTAAACTTGATATTTTGGAACTATGGGAAATTAACAATCCATCTCATTGATTGTCTGGCTGCGTTGTCACTCACCTTCCATAACCCGCTATTTCTCTATGAGTCATCATCTACCCCACACCAAAATACCAGCCCCGTGCATAGTCAACATGGGCATAGTTGTTAACAAACTCGATATCCACCAATTGCTGCGTGATTTAGGTAGAGTCCACTACATTTACACCCAAGAAAACAAGCTACTGAGTGAGGGTGACGGAGATGTAATGGAAGTATTCGCTAATTCCCATCGGTCTACCTTAGTCACCAACCATGCACTATATGTGAATGTGGATAGTTTTGATTATCTGGAATTAAAACAATCTCCACAGCAAGAAACCTACTTCGACTTGATTCAAGAGCAAATGTGTTTACGCTTAATTCCCCTTTCCACACCTTTGCAAGCCCGACGCGATCGCCAATTTAACGTTACTGCGATCGAAGAAATGATGGATCAAGTCTTAGCAGCTAGATGGGATGCGGAAATTGATGACGACTGCTGTGATTCTTTTTAAAGGAGTCAGCACTATGGCTAACGCCACACTACGCTATCGACTTCGCTCAGTGACCGTCAGGAGAAAGAATGAGGTAGAAGTAGGACTTACGCATAATTCATGGAATAACGAACCACAGAGGCACAGAGAACACAGAGAAATGAGGGTTTGAGGGATATTTTGCGTAATTCCTGAGAAGAAAGGAGGTATCACAAAACCTTAACTAAAGAAATCATATCCTCTTTGGGGTCATAGTGGATTGCGGGGTATGACCCTCACAAGACAAAAACCCCCACGAACGCCCTAAGTAACACCAAAAATGTTAAGTTGATGGATAAATTCACCTAATTAGTATTTTTGCTTTGAGCGCCAATTTTTCCTTTGAAAGTCTCGCTACCTGTAGCCAGACCAAAGCTAGAGCCGGAATATTTTCTACTCCCCACGGAATTGTAGAAACACCCAGGTTTATGCCTGTGGGAACATTAGCTAATGTCAAAACTATCACTCCTGCCCAATTGGGAGCAACAGGAGCGCAGATGGTTTTAGCTAATACCTATCATTTACATCTCCAACCGGGAGAAGCTATTGTTGCTGGTGGTGGTGGATTACATAAGTTCATGGGTTGGTCTGGTCCCATGCTCACCGATTCCGGTGGATTTCAGGTTTTCAGTCTGAGCGAAATGCGGAAAATTACTGAAGAAGGTGTAACTTTCCGTTCTCCTCATGATGGGCAAATCATTAAATTAACGCCAGAACGCTCTATTGAAATTCAGAATATTTTAGGGGCGGATGTGATTATGGCTTTTGATGAATGTCCCCCCTATCCTGCCACTCGTCAAGAAGTAGAAGCCGCAACAGACCGAACCTACCGCTGGTTAAAACGCTCTATATCCGCCCATCAACGCCCTGATCAGGCATTATTTCCCATTGTCCAGGGGGGAGTATATTTAGACTTACGCGCCCGTGCTGCTCAAGAATTGGCGCAGTTGGATATGCCGGGATATGCCATTGGTGGGGTGAGTGTGGGTGAACCAACGGATTTAATGGCGCAAATTGTCCAAACTACAGCCCCGCTGTTACCAGTGAATAAACCCCGCTATTTGATGGGTGTGGGGACTTATCGAGAAATGGCGATCGCCATCGCTTCTGGTGTAGATTTATTTGATTGCGTTATTCCCACCCGCTGGGCTAGACATGGAACAGCTATTGTGTCCGGTGAACGCTGGAATATCAAAAATGCTAAGTTTCGTGAAGATTTTACACCATTGGATACAACTTGCCCTTGTTATACCTGTGAAAATTTCAGTCGTGCTTATTTATCTCATTTAGTGCGATCGCAGGAAATATTAGCTTATACTTTGTTGACTATTCATAACATCACCGAACTGATTCGCTTTACCCAAAAAATTCGCGCATCTATTTTGAGCGATCGCTTTGTCACAGATTTTGGTCATTGGTTAGAACCATCAGAAATTGAACTAGCAGTCTGTCAATCCGAAGATGATCGGTGAAGGGAAGCAGGGAAGTGGGGGTGGGGGAGGTG
>NZ_JADEWA010000283.1:0-7113 GCF_015207865.1 Dolichospermum sp. LEGE 00246 | reverse complement strand
CCATAAGTTATAATCTATTTAAAGAAAGTCAATTAAATGAAGAAAACCTAAATTATGGTAACACTAGAAGAGGCAATTTCAACTGTTAATCAACTTCCTCTTGAACAAAGAGAAATGTTATTAGAAATTATTAAAAATCAAATGATTGAATCTCGTCGTGAAGAAATTGCTGAAGATGCAAAAAAAGCAATTTCAGCTTTTCAGCAAGGAGAATTAAAACCTCAATCTATGGAGAGTATTATTGTTGAATTACAAGCAAGTTTAACGGTCTGATACCTTATTTATTTGTGAAAAAGTGATCGATCATTTGTTTCTACTTCCGTTAAATCCAAAATCGTCATCATTACATTTAATTTAATATCACGCTTCCGGTTCAATCCCCAAAGCCCGCAACTGTGCAGCTAAACGATCGCTTTTTTGACGTTCTAGTTCGGCTCTTTCATCACCATTCAACAACAAATTACCTTGGGAATCCCACCAACGCAGCCAAGGTAGTTCCATAGCCAGATACTCACCTTGCCATAAACCTAACTCCACATCCATAGGTTTAATTGGATAATGTCCCCGTTCATTTGCTGGTAATAACTGATATTGTCCACCAGTTAATTCATAAACTTCAAGACGGGCTTTCCTAACTTCATAAATGCCATAAAAAGCAGGGCGAATTACCTGTTCATAAATCCAAAATTTACCTTTCCAAGGAGTTTTATCTCTTTCTTCACTACCATTTCCAGAGACAAATTCTAAAACAATTAACGGGGCAATGTACTCTTGCCAAAGGACATAAGATCGCCGTATTTGCCCATTTAAGGTAGGGGGTACATTGGGGACATAAAACCAATCTGGAGCTTCTGCACCCCGTTCTGCTGGGTCAGTCATCCGCCAGTAGATACCGCTATCTTGACCTATGGCATATTGTCCGTCTGGATGGCGTTTTTGTAATACTTGTTGAATGGAGTCTGTCAGTAGATTGCTTTGAGGATGCTCCTGAAAATTTTTCACAAATGTACCGTCCGACTCTGGTAGTTGGGTATGATCTGGAAGAGAGGTTTCTGGGTAAGGGCGTAAGTCTTGATCTTCCTGGATATCAGTTGTAAAAGTCATTATGTCCTCCTGCTGGTGTGAGGTTTATTCTAGTTTAGCAAAATTAGTAAGGATTGCGACGCATCCTTAACCCAAAGTCCAAATAATATTACGCTTCCGGTTCAACTCCCAAAGCCCGTAATTGTGCAGTCAAACGATTCGCTCTTTCTTCACCGGTTAATAATAAATTACCTTGCAAATCCCACCACCGCAACCAAGGTAAATCCATAGCCAGATATTCACTTTGCCATAAACCCAACTCAACACCCATAGATGTAATCGGATAATGTCCCCGTTCATTTGCTGCTAATAACTGATATTGTCCACCAATTAATTCATAAACTTCTATACTGGCTTTATTTACTTCATAAATGCCGTAAAAAGGAGTACGAATTACCTGCTCATAAATCCAAAATTTACCTTTCCAAGGAGTTTTATCTCGTTCTTCTGCACCATTCCCCGAAACAAATTCTAAAACAATTGATGGAGCAATAAATTCTTGCCAAAGGACATAGGAGCGTCGGGTTTTACCATTTAAGGTAGGTGGTACACTGGGAACATAGAACCAGTCTGGTGCTTCTGCACCTTTCTCAGGTGGTTCAGTAATACGCCAATAAATGCCTAAATCTTGTCCAATAAAATATTGACTATCAGGATAAAGTTTTTGTAATACTGGTTTGATAGAATCAGTTAGTATAATACTTTGGGGATGTTCTTGCCAATTTTTCACAAACGTGCCGTTAGAATCTGGCAGTTGGGTATGATCTGGAAGAGAGGTTTCTGGATAAGGGCGTAAGTCTGAATCTTCCTGGATATCAGTTGTAAAAGTCATTATGTCCTCCTGCTGGTGTGAGGTTTATTCTAGTTTAGCAAAATTAGCAATATTTAGAGGGTGTTTGAAAAGTTTTTAATGTATAAACAGACCCCTCTCCAAACCTCTCCCCGAAGCGGGGAGAGGCTTTGAAAACCCCCTTCCCTCGTAGGGAAGGGGGCAGGGGGGTTAGGTTTTTGGAGATTATCGGTTTCATCTAATACTTTTAAAACATCCTCTTAGAGACAACGACTGAATTTAAATATACGTGATCTCAAAACCCTTGTAGAGACGTTCCATGGAACGTCTCTACTAAATTCATAATTTAAGCTGTTTTTCTTCCTAATTAACTTTCCCCACCCCCGCTAAATCCAAAATCGGTGCAATCAAATCTTCCCGTTTCACCGCCATAATATGCACACCCTGACACAATCCCCGCGCAGTTTGCACTTGTTCGGCGGCAATTTTCATGCCTTCTTCTAGAGGATGTTTCGCTTTTGCTAATCTCTCAATAATGTGTTCAGGAATATTCACGCCGGGAACAGCTTTATTAATAAACTGGGCATTTTTTGCCGATTTCAAGAGAAAAATTCCTGCCAAAATTGGTTTATTGTAACCACAGGCAATTTTATTCATGAACTTTTCTAATATTTCAAAATCAGTAATTAATTGACTTTGAAAAAATTGCGCCCCGGCTGCTATCTTCTTTTCAAAGCGACTTTGCAAACCTGACCAACTTTTCGATTGAGGATCTACTGCTGCACCTGCAAATAAATCTAATGCACCATCAGTGAGGGGCTTTTCATTAAAATCAAAACCCTGATTCATGTTTCTAATTAACTGCAATAGCCGCACAGCTTCCAAATCAAAAACGGCTTTTGCTTGAGGATGATCACCGGCTTTTACAGGGTCGCCAGTTAATGCTAAGATGTTGCGGATACCCAAAGCATGAGCGCCCATTAAATCTGCTTGTAATCCAATTCTATTGCGATCGCGGCAAGCAAACTGACAAATCGGTTCAATGCCATTTTGCAATAAAATCACCGAGGCTACCAAGGAAGACATCCGCATTACGGCACGGCTACCATCAGTAATATTGACAGCATGAACCCTTCCCTTAAGAGTCGCCGCCATTTCGATGGTATGGATAGGATCTCCGCCCTTGGGAGGTGCAACTTCGGCAGTAATTAAAAAGTCACCCTTTTGGGCGGCTGTGCGGAAGTTGTTAAAAGCACTAAAGCTATAAGTATCCGGCATAGTTCAAATTTATCTTGAGGTTTTCTTAAAGAGTAAAACGAATTACACATTAAAGACTAAACCTTAGTTATATATTACTCACTCAGATCCCCGACTTCTTCAAGAAGTCGGGGATCTATCTATGGAACAGTGAAACCCAAAGCCGCTTTCACATCTGCTAGAGTAGAGTTAGCGATCGCTCTGGCTTTCTCCCCACCATCCCGCAACACTGACTCTAAATAACCCTTATCCGCCATTACCTCCTGATATTTGTCCTGAATCGGCTTTAAAGCATGAATCGCCGTTTCTGTCAATAAAGGTTTGAACTGTCCCCAACCCATATCTGCACATTCAATCCCTACCTCTTCCTTAGTTTTTCCAGCCAGCAGCGTATACAGTGTCAATAAATTATGGCATTCTGGGCGTTCTGAATCATCAAAGGTTAAACCCTTCACCAAATCAGTTTTACAGCGTTTAATCTTCTTAGTAATCTCCTCTGGAGAGTCTAAAATATTAATTCGGCTCAATTCTGAAGGATCTGATTTTGACATTTTCCTTGTCCCATCTGTCAAACTCATCACCCTTGCACCTTCCTTTCTAATCAAAGGATCTGGTAATTTTAATACAGGTGCTTTTTTGGCAAATTGGTGATTAAACCGATTAACAATATCCCTTGTTAGTTCTAAATGTTGCTTTTGGTCTTCACCCACTGGCACTTTATCAGCTTGATAAAGGAGAATATCCGCCGCCATGAGTACGGGATAATCTAATAAACCAACACCGACATTTTCCCCTTGTTTAACGGCTTTTTCCTTAAACTGAATCATATCTTGCAACCAGTTCAGGGGGGTAATGCAATTTAGCAACCAAGTGAGTTCACTGTGTGCGGAAACGTGGGACTGAACAAAGATATGAGAGTGTTGTAAATCAATACCACAAGCTAAATATAAAGCAGCAATCTTGTAAGTATCAGCCGCTAAAGTGGCGGGATTATGCGGTACAGTGATAGCGTGTAAATCTACCACACAAAAGAAATTTTCATACTGGTCTTGAATTTCTACCCAGTTGCGAATCGCACCTAAATAGTTACCTAAGTGTAAGTTACCAGTTGGTTGAACTCCCGACAAAACGCGCTGTTTACCCATAATTATCCGTTATTTATCTCCTCTTCCCCGCTTTGTAAATGGGGCGGTTACAAGACTCATTTTAGTAGTCATTGGGAGTGATTGGGGATTAGTGATGAGGTTATTAAGAGACTTCCAAGAAATAAATTATCCTAAGAAACGAACCACAGAGGCACAGAGTACACAGAGAGAGAATTTCTGCATCAGTTTTGGGACATTTTTTTATTTGGAAGTCTCTAAAAGCATATTTCCTCTTTTTCCGACTTTTGCCAGAAGTTTCTACAATTACCAGGTAAGCGGAAAACTCAGTTATGCAACTAAATAAGTAGGATCAATTTGGAAAAACACAGCTAGATCTTGAATTTGTTTTTCTGTTAATTGGCGTTTACCATTAAAAATATCTAAAACTATTAACTCACTTTCTAAGATAGAAACTAAATCTTTTGGTTGCAGATTAGATTCTTCTAACAAAGCTTGAAGGAGTGCTATACCTGTTAAGGTAGGTATTATTTCATGTTGTTGTTCATAATCATAAACAAGAGTAGCAAGAACCTTCAGATAGTCTCGATCATCTTGTGTAATATTTTGTTGATCTAAAATAGAATTAATTTGATTTTGAGTAGCAATTAATTCATCTTTACTGGTAATTATGTGCATATAGTAGTAATCGAGAATTTTTAAACTACTGATTATTTTTCAGTTATCTTGATTCTCTTAATATTATCTGCTTTGTTGCTTAAATATAAAACTAAAAGAATCTGTACCTCCAGAGAGATAAAAACCAACTGACCTAACTTTTATAGTTCAAATTAAATAGGTTTTGATCAAAAACAACTCAGGGAAATATACTTAATGAAAGCTTTATTAATCTGGCCGATAATGCCTAATTCTTTTTGGTCTTATCAGGAAACCATTGATTTAGCTGGGTTACGATCTACGAATCCCCCATTAGGGTTAATCACGGTGGCAGCAATGTTACCGAGTGATTGGGAATTCAGATTGAGCGATCGCAATGTCCGTCTAGAAACAGATGCAGATTGGGAATGGTGCGATATAGTCATCATTTCTGCAATGATCATTCAACAACAGGATTTTGGTGAATTAATTAGAAAAGGTAAGGCATTAGGTAAAAAAGTGGCAGTGGGTGGACCATTTGCCACATCTGTACCAGAATTTGTTCTTGAAGCCGGCGCAGATTATTTAATTTTAGATGAAGGGGAAATTACTATTCCCATGTTTGTAGAGGCTTTAGAAAAGGGAGAAGAGAAAGGGATTTTTCGCGCTACAGAAAAACCCGATGTCACCACAACTCCCCTACCTCGATTTGATTTATTAGACTTAAATGCTTATATAGCCATGACGGTGCAATTTTCCCGGGGTTGTCCATTCCAATGTGAATTTTGCGATATTATTACCCTTTTTGGCCGCAAACCCCGGACAAAAACCCCAGAACAAATCCTCGCAGAATTAGATGCTTTGTATCAGATGGGTTGGTGGCGTTATGTATTTATAGTTGATGATAACTTTATTGGCAATAAACGCAATGCTAAGGTCTTTTTAAGAGCATTAATTCCCTGGATGGAAGAACGTAATTATCCTTTTGCATTATTAACAGAAGCTTCTTTAAATTTAGCAGAAGATGACGAATTACTAGAACTAATGGTAAAAGCTGGGTTTGTGCAGGTGTTTATGGGAATTGAAACCCCTGATGTAGATAGTTTAGTCGGAATTAACAAACCACAAAATACCCGCAATTCCTTAGTTGAATCCTGCCATAAAATTACTAAAGCCGGATTACAAATTATGTCTGGTTTTATCTTAGGATTTGATGGTGAAAAACCAGGTGCAGGTAAACGGATTCAAGAGTTTGTAGAAGCAACTTGTATTCCCCAAGCCCATCTTAACTTATTGCAAGCATTACCCAATACAGCCATGTGGACTCGCTTGCAAAAAGAAGGACGGTTAAGGGATGGTTTAGGTGAATTTGTGGGTTCTCAAAAAGCCTTAATGAATTTTGTTCCCACTCGGCCAATGTCGGAAATTGCCGAGGAGTTTGTTGATGCTTTTTGGAATTTATATGAACCCATGCCCTACCTAAAACGGACTTTCCGGCATTTTATGATGATGGAAGGTTGGCGGGCTAAATATGAAAGAAATTTAACAAAACCAGAGTTTCAATTTTTAATGTCTATTTGTTGGCGACAGGGAATTTTGCGTTCTACACGGTTTGTTTTTTGGTGGCAATTAATAGTAATGGCATGGAGTAAACCTCATCTATTATATGATTATTTAATTGCCCTGGGTACAGGTGAACATTTTTTCAAGTTCCGTCATGAAGTCAGGGCAGAAATAGAATCAGAATTGACAGAATTTCAGCAACAAGAACAAGAACAAAAAGTAATAAGTCTACAATTAGAACCTGTAAGTAAGTAATCAATACCTTGTCCATTTTTGGTAGGTTGGGTTAAGCGACAGCGCAACCCAACCTTGTATCTTAGGGACTTCCAAATAAAAAACACTCAAACACATAAGGACAAAAATCTAACTTGAGCTTTAAAGCCATCTATCCCGCAAAGAACTCAAGTCAACTCGTTCCCAGTCTCTGACTGGGAATGAGTTCTAGAAGGCTCTGACTTCAATGATATTAGAGGCAGAGCCTCATTAGCTGCATCCCTAGTCAGAGACTAGGAACGAGATGTGGTAAAGAACTCAAGTCAACTCGTTCCCAGTCTCTGACTGGGAATGAGTTCTAGAAGGCTCTGACTTCAATGATATTAGAGGCAGAGCCTCATTAACTGCATTCCTAGTCAGAGACTAGGAACGAGATGTGGTAAACTTCTGTTCTTTCCTCCCCTACCC
>NZ_JADEWA010000029.1:0-23925 GCF_015207865.1 Dolichospermum sp. LEGE 00246 | reverse complement strand
CCGAACTCTACACGGTCTAGGTCGTCGGCAGCGTCAGCTGTGTATAAGAGACAGTCCCCTACCTCCCCCACTCCCTAAGCATCTATCGCTTCCTGAATCGCCTTGTTATAAATCGCCCTGCCAGGAGTCGTATAAATGTACTGAGAAATCAAATTTCCCTGACCATCTTCCCGTACCCGGCGGAACTTATAGATTAGGGTGCGACTTGTTACCCTACCCTTAGCATCCTTGTCCTCAATCACTTCCAAAGGTTCAGTATCCGGTTCACCCGAATCAATTTCCCCATCAAAGCGCACGTAAATATAGGCATGAAGTTCCACCTGCTGCGCCTCATAAGCCATAATTACATCATCCAAAGACGAGAAATACTTACCTGCCCCCTTCGTTGCATTGGGATTTTCCGCTGTCAGATAATACGCCCCCAACACCATATCTTGGCTAGGAGTCACAATCGGTTTACCCGTTGCCGGTGACAAAATATTATTAGAAGCCAACATCAACAACCGCGCTTCTGCCTGACTCTCCAAGGACAACGGCACGTGAACCGCCATTTGGTCACCGTCAAAGTCAGCGTTAAAAGCCGGACACACCAAAGGATGTAATTGAATCGCTCTTCCTTCCACCAAAATCGGTTCAAAAGCTTGAATCCCCAAGCGGTGCAGCGTCGGCGCTCGGTTTAACATCACCGGATGCCCCTCAATTACCTCCTCCAACACATCCCACACACTGGGATCATTACGAGAAATCAGCTTCTTCGCCGCCTTGATATTATTCACCATCCCCGACCGAATCAAACGGTTGATTACAAAGGGCTGGAACAACTCAATCGCCATCTCTCGTGGCAGTCCACACTGGTGAATCTTCAGCTTTGGTCCAACCACAATTACCGATCGCCCTGAATAGTCTACTCGTTTCCCCAACAGGTTTTGTCGGAACCGTCCTTGTTTGCCCTCAATAATATCCGACAAGGACTTCAGCGGGCGGTTATTAGCCCCCACCACCGTCCGTCCCCGGCGACCATTATCAATCAAGGCATCCACAGCCTCTTGCAGCATCCGTTTCTCGTTACGGACAATGATCTCCGGGGCGAGAATTTCCTGAAGCCTAGCCAAACGGTTGTTGCGATTAATTACCCGGCGATACAAATCATTCAAATCGCTTGTCGCAAACCGCCCCCCATCCAACTGCACCATCGGGCGCAAATCTGGGGGAATCACGGGGATAATTTCCATCACCATCCATTCTGGCTGAGAACCGGTAGCGATGAAATTATCAATCACCCGCAGCCGTTTAATTAACTTCGCCCGTTTCTGTCCCTTGGCTTTCTCAATTTCTTCCCGCAGGGTTTCCGCCTCCTGCTCCAAATTAATATCCGCCAACAACCGCAACAGAGCCTCAGCCCCAATGCCCACTTCCACTCCCTCTAACTGGGAATCTTCACTGTAGATAGCATCCTCAATTTCTAGCCACTGGTCTTCACTCAACAGTTGTTTGTAACTGAGAGTGTCCGCGTTACCAGGCGCTAAAACACAGTAAGAGTTGAAATAAACAATCTGCTCCACATCCCGCAGCGGCATATCCAGGAGAATCGCAATATAGCTAGGAATCCCCTTGAGATACCAAACATGAGCCACCGGGGCAGCCAACTTAATAAAACCCATCCTGTGACGACGGACGCGGGATTCTGTTACTTCTACACCACAGCGCTCGCACACAATCCCTCTATGGCGCACCCGTTTGTACTTACCACAATGGCACTCCCAATCCTTAGCCGGTCCAAAAATCCTCTCACAAAACAAGCCATCCATCTCCGGCTTGAGAGTGCGGTAATTAATAGTTTCTGGCTTGGTAACTTCACCTACGAGTTGTCCATTAGGCAAGGTACGCTCACCCCACTGGCGGATGCGTTCTGGCGAAGCTATACCAATTTTTACGTAGTCAAATTGATTATTTTGGGGGGATCTCATGGGAATTAAAAATTAATAAACAGAAGTCAGGAGTTGGGGGAGTTGGGGGAGTAAAAGGGGAGAAATATTCTTGTGCAACTGACAACTGACAACTGACAACTGACAACTGACAACTGACAACTAACAACTGACAAAAATACCATGCTGGCAAATGTAGATATTATCAACGTAAGAGTCCCCGGTTATCAAGATTTACAAAGAATCTTAGTTAACCAAGCAGGCATAATTGAGGAAATTATGCCCATGAACACAGCATGGGAAAAAGTTGTACCACAAAACTTACAAATTTTAGATGTAGCTGGAGACTGGATTTCTTTAGGTGGTGTGGATTTACAAATCAATGGTGGACTAGGATTGGCCTTCCCGGAATTAACAGCAGACAATTCCTTTATGCTGCCAAAAATCTCTTCATTTCTCTGGGAAGCAGGAGTTGACGGTTATTTACCCACCCTAGTCACAACCTCTATCGAAAATATTCAGCGATCGCTCGCCATTCTCGCCAATTATACCCCCAATTCTCCAACCTCCGCCCAAATTCTCGGAGTCCATTTAGAAGGTCCATTTTTAAACTACTACAAACGTGGCGCACATCCAGCCGAATATCTTCTTCCTCTCACCATAGATCAAGTTAAACGGGTTTTAGGAGATTATGCCCATATTGTCAAAGTCATCACTCTCGCACCAGAATTAGACACCACAGGTAAAGTCATCCCATATTTGCGTTCCTTGGGAATCACTGTCAGTTTAGGACATTCACAAGCCACAGCCACAGAAGCCCAACAAGCTTTTACTCAAGGCACTACAATGATAACCCACGCCTTCAACGCCATGCCACCCCTACACCACCGTGAACCGGGCTTATTAGGCGCAGCCATGAACAATCCTGATGTGTTTTGTGGTTTCATTGCCGATGGTCAGCACGTTGCCCCCATGATCTTAAAAGTTCTTCTGCGTGCCAGTGAAAGGTTATTTATTGTCAGTGATGCCCTTGCACCATTAGGATTACCTGACGGCATCTATCCTTGGGATACCCGACAAATAGAAGTTATCAACGGTACAGCCAGATTACAAGATGGCACTTTATCAGGAACAACCCTACCATTATTAACTGGAGTTCAAAATCTAGTGAAATGGGGAATTTGTGACCTAGAAACCGCCGTTAGCCTCGCTACAGACGCACCCAGGCAAGCTATCAACTTACCAAAATTTGCCGCCCAACAACCCGCCCACTTATTACGTTGGAAATGGGATGAGGTTGGCAAAGAACTGACATGGAAACGGTTAACTGTAGCGAACAGTTTTACTCCTGACTCCTGATTCCTGCTGTAATTAGTTTTCAGGATGACTATATTATATTGAACTCAGGCAACCCCAGACGCTGAATTTACTTTGGCGAGTTCGAGTTATAGTTAGCGACTACACCGTCTTTCAGGGATTTATACTGGCAATATAAGTTTTGGAAAATGCCTAAAAGTGCTGATGATAACATTTCTGCATTTTCCGAATTATATATATGTTTAATAGCTTGATATAAAATTGATTACTGATTTTACTCCGTAACAACAAGTAAGTATGTATTCTTGTATACTTAACAAGTATATTTATGCGCGTTTAATGCCATTTTTCTATGGTCTCATTAATTTTTTATTTGGGGATAAGAATAAATACTTACTGGAAATAAATCACTGTTATTGCTTGACAGCAATTGTTCTAATTGCAACTAATTATGTAGACATTTTAAATATATTTACTTACTAAGAATGTAGATAAAAAATCATGTACTGGGCGAAAAGAGTCCAAGTATTTTAACAATTTAATCTTTGTCTAGATTATGTTTAGGCTGGTGATATCTTTTGAAGAGTCAACTATTGGCAGGAAAATTTCATCGAAACACCAAGTAACCAGATGAGTTTTTCAATACCTCATGATTTACAACTACTGAGAATAAATATTAGGTAGTAATTGTCAAATTGGGCGATCGCTTAATATGAAGTTTCCCGAAGAAAATATAGAAATCTTAAAAAAAACGTTACATAGCCAAAGTCCTGAATTAATCACGGTTTACAAGCTCAAACTCAACTATAAATTTGGACATTTCTTTCAGACTTCCGCTAAAACCCTGATCCCCAAGTCCGAAAATTCATGTTAATGTATTCGAGTTACAAAACACAAAGTGAAAGCGGAACGGGTTAAAGTTTCCGGCGAGAGTCACTGTTCACAAGGTGAAACCCCCGCTAATCAAAAAACTTAAGTTCTACAGTCGCTTTAAAATCGGACGCATGAATCAAAGACATTTGTGGACTACAGTTGCCGTAATTCTGGCCGTTTTGGGTTTACCCTCAGTTGGTCGAACTCAAACCAGTGAGGAAAGTTCCCCAACTAGGCAAGCATCATCTATCAGTGATGCAGTCAAAGTAGGAGAATACCAATCCCCAACAGAAAACCCCACCTTGGATGCTGTGATTACTAGGATTTATCCTCACAGTATTAAAGGTTTACAAGCAGCTACTCTTTATGTTCGGGACATTCCTGTTCTGACTTTTTTGGGTTCTACCCCAGTTACTAACAACAAAACTAAAGTTGGAGTAATTGGCAACAATGAGAATATCAATCCTGACTCTCTTGTTGCTACCAATACAGCCAAAGTTGCCAGTTTTAGCAATGCTGGTAATACAATCAATTTTAACAAACAAGTTAGCTCTATTGACAATGATCCAATTCAGAAAGCTAGTGTGATTGCCGCTAGAATTAACGAACTGATCCAGAACAATGTAGATGCAAGCAAGATTACTGTCAGTTGGAAAACAGCGGATAATTCCGTAATTAACAATAAAGCCAATAAAAAAGGCTTCTTCCGTAAACAACCGTCAGTGGATCGCTACACCATTACCATTGACGGTCAAGAACTGGTAGAAGTCAATGAAGGTACTAGATTAGCAGATACCACAGAAAATCTTGCCCAAGATGCCTTACAAGCAACTAACAGACTGCGGAGACTCATTGGCAACGCATCTCCCATTCAGACAATTGCTAACTTACCCGCTAGTAAATCAGTTTCTAGTGCTAGTCTACCGCAAAAAATTGCCTTCGGTAATGTCAATCTCAGTTTCCAAGGGATGGCTTCTTGGTATGGATATGATGGTTCTGGCAATAAAACCGCCAGTGGTGAAAGATATAATCCCGAAGGATTAACTGCGGCTCATCGTAGCTTACCGATGGGAACAAAAATCCGTGTCACTAACACCCGTAATGGTCGTTCTGTTGTTGTCAGAATCAATGATCGAGGACCTTTCATCCGGGGTCGAATTATTGACCTTTCCGCCGGCGCTGCTCGGCTCTTGGGTATGATCAGCAGTGGTGTTGCTCCAGTTAGTCTTGAGGTTTTAGGAAAATAACCCGTTTCCTAGTTCCGACTCCGTTTTCGCTTTTCACGATTAAATACCCCTGGTTCTTCTATTTTATCTCCCAATTATCCTTTGCGCCACGCTGCGCTATCGGATATACACTAACGGGGGAAAGGATAGAAACTAGGGGTATTTTGTGCGTGTGCTGACAACAGTTGTAGCTTTACGCTGCTATTTAAATCGTCGTCGCTGGCAAAGCCATCTGAGGCTACCAGATGATCTGGGACTTGATGAACAAACCAGTTGGTATCCCACAGCGGTTGGTTTAGTGCCAACTATGGGGGGTTTACATCAGGGGCATTTAAGTTTGATTAAACGGGCTAGACAGGAAAATGCGACGGTAATTGTGAGTATTTTTGTCAATCCCCTACAATTTGGACCTAACGAGGACTATCAATGCTATCCTCGCACTTTGGGACAAGACCGAGAATTTTGTGAACAGGCGGGAGTTGATGTGATTTTTGCCCCAACTCCGGAAGAAATCGGTGTACCGGGGAAGAATATAGAAGAAACTCAAGTGACACAAGTGATCCCTCCATCTGATATGATATCTAGCTTGTGTGGTAATTTTCGTCCAGGTCATTTTACTGGTGTGGCAACTATTGTCACTAAGCTTTTAAACTTGGTACAACCTGACCGAGCTTACTTTGGACAAAAGGATGGTCAACAATTGGCAATTATTAAACGGTTAGTAGCTGATTTAAATTTGCCAGTAGAAGTTGTTGCTTGTCCTACGGTGCGGGAGGTGTCCGGCTTGGCTTTAAGTTCTCGTAATCAATATTTGACGGCTACAGAAAAAGAGCAAGCAACTGTGTTATTTAAAGGTTTACGGCAAGCTGAAGCGGCGTTTCGGGCTGGCGTTCGTGACAGTGGTGAACTTATAGCATTGGCGCGGCAAGAAATCGCAAAAGTTAGGAATATCAGCTTGGAATATATTGAATTGGTTGAACCGAATACGTTGATGTTTTTAGAAAAAGTTGAGGATGAAGGAATGTTGGCGATCGCTGCTCGTCTTGGTTCTACAAGGTTAATTGATAATACGATTCTGCGCGATGGCAATGATAGACTCCGCCAACCGATCATTGCTATTGATGGTCCGGCTGGTGCTGGTAAATCTACTGTGGCTCGTCAAGTGGCACAGGAACTAGGTTTGGTGTACTTAGATACTGGTGCTATGTACCGGGCGATCGCTTGGTTAGTCATGGAACAGGGAATTGCTATTGATGATGATTGTGCTGTGGCGGAATTAGCCACTCACTGCAAAATTGACCTCACTCCCAGTCAAAGTTTGCAAACTCCCGTGAGAGTCCAGATTAATGATATTGATGTCACTCAAAAAATTCGCACTGTTGAGGTAACATCTCTTGTATCGGCGATCGCTGCCCAAAGTGCAGTGCGTCAAGCCTTGGTCAAACAGCAGCAAAGTTGGGGACAACGCGGGGGGTTAGTAGCAGAAGGTCGAGACATAGGCACTCACGTCTTTCCAGATGCGGAAATTAAAATCTTCTTAACCGCTTCCGTCGGTGAACGAGCGCGTCGTCGTCAGCAAGACTTTCAAAAAACAGGTTCAATCTTGAGTTTAGAACAACTAGAACAGGAGATTGCTGAACGCGACTTCAAAGATAGCACCCGGAAAGTCTCCCCTTTGCAAAAAGCGGCTGATGCCATTGAACTCCAAACCGACGGTTTAACTGCTTCTGAAGTAGCAGCACAAATCATTAGCCATTACAACCAGCGGCTATCCCATTGGTAGATCACCAGAATGTAGGGGCGCAGGGCTTGCGCCCAAATTCCTAAAGGACTTCAAAACAGTGGTGAGTGCCGACTAACTCACCATTTTAATTTTTAGTGCTTTGAACTACATCCTAAACTAGTTTCAGATAGATTCATCTTTCGTGGATATTAGTCTGAGTTAATAATTATATATTTTAAACCGGGCTTTTTGCTCACGCTTCAGGCACTCCAGGCAACAGAGAGAAGTTAAGAGTTTAAGCTAAATAGATGGAATTTGCTTTGTTTATAAACTAATTGGTGGAAATTTCCACTTTGGTAGTAGAATAACAATGTTAAGTTTTGTATTGCAGGATTAAGTAGGGCTTACTAAATACGAAACCTGTAATTTGCCTAGCTATGGCAATAGCTTTCAACTAGAAAACAGTAAAAAGAGGATTTCACAAAATGGCATTTACCCAACCAGCTTTACCTTTTGCTTCTGATGCTTTAGAATCCTATGGCATGAAGGCTGAAACCTTTGAATATCACTATGGTAAGCATCATAAAGCTTATGTAGATAATTTGAATAAGCTTGTTGATAGCACAGAATTAGCCAACAAGTCTTTGGAAGAAGTAATTCAAATCGCTTTTGGTGATTCTACAAAAGCTGGAATCTTCAACAATGCTGCTCAAGTTTGGAATCACTCTTTCTTCTGGAATTGCTTGAAACCAGCAGGTGGCGGCACTCCTACAGGCGCATTAGCTGCTAAAATTGATCAGGATTTTGGTAGTTTCGATAAATTCAAAGAAGAATTTTCTAACGCTGCTGCAACTCAATTCGGTAGTGGTTGGGCTTGGTTGGTTGATGATGGTGGTACTCTGAAAGTAATGAAAACCCCCAACGCCGAAAACCCCCTTGCACATGGTAAAAAAGCTCTGTTAACCATTGACGTTTGGGAACACGCATACTACATCGACTTCAAAAATGCTCGTCCTGCATTCATCAAGAATTTCTTAGATAATTTGGTGAACTGGGATTTTGTCGCTGCAAATTTCGCTGCTTAGATTTTAATGGGTAATGGGTAATGGGTAATGGGTAATGGGTAATATTTTTACTTATTACCCCTTATCCAATCTCTAAGAGGATGTTTTAAAAGTGGTATCCCGTAATTTTCATCACATTGTTACCCCCCTTACAAAGGGGAGAAACAATAAAATCCCTAACCCTCCCCTTTATAAGGGGAGGGTTAGGGAGGGGTAAAACATTTGATACAGCAATCGTGACTTTTCAAACACCCTCTAAATTAATGCTATTTAGGGCTTGCTGAAAAAGTTATCTGTGAGGGCTAGAAGTATGGCTAACAACACGCTGCGCTATCAGGAGTTCAGGAGTGTATACCGCTATATTGTTAATTTACAATTTCTGCAATAATTCCTGAGTTAACTGCATAAATGCCTTAGAACCGGCTGTATTCGGACTTAGTAAAGAAACGGGCATAAAACTATCAACAGCTTTGGCAACATTAACATCAACGGGGATTTGAGCTTTACAGATTTTATCTACTCCAAAATCTTCGATAACTCGGTGCATTACCTGTTTATAATATCTGCCATTGAGGAGATTAGCATTGGACATACTAAAGACAATTCCCAACATTTTAATATCTATTTTGGCTTCATGTTCGTGACTTTCTTTTAATTGACCAATGCGTCTTTCTAAAAGTTGAATTCCGACTACAGATAAGGGTTCTGGTCTAGCTGGAAGAATGTAGAAATCACTGGTAGCTAAAGCACTTCGAGTCAAGAGATTATAACCGGGAGCGCAATCTAAAAGAATAAAATCATATTCATGCCGTATAGGTTCTAAAATATCTCTAATTAAGACCCTTTCAAAGCGATTCCAGATAGTTTCAAAATCCTGTTCTCCTAATGCTACTGATTGATTATGCAGCATTTCTGAAACCAAAAATTCATCATATAAATCTATGTCCCCTGGTAATAAGTTTAATCCAGTCAGGTTACAAATCTCAGGTTGAATGATATCCCCAATTGTAAATTTTGCCTCTGGTTCAGGGTTGATAATTTGATCTAGTAAATATCTAAATGTCTTTCTTTGTTTGCGACGTTTGGCAAAATCAACAGGTGACATTAAACTCAGTGTGGCACTGATTTGACTATCTAAATCTAAAACAAGTACCTTTTTTCCGTGATTTTTGGCTAAACAGGTGGCTATATTCACGGTAATGGTGGTTTTACCGACTCCACCTTTCATGTTTGCTGTTGCAATTACATATCCCATTTTAATTCCTCTACTGACGCTTTCCCAATGATATAGCGTTCATATTATCTAATAAATTTTAACTTTGGTTATGTTACTTAGATCCCCGACTTCTTAGAGAAGTCGGGGATCTTTTTAAGGTAGTTTAATAGTTTGTGCTAATAAGCTTTGAAGACGTTGTAGTTGCGAACTACCTTGGTAAACTAAATCACCTTTGCCTAATAAATAAGCGGCTGTTGTTTTTTCTTTTCCACCCAGAATAATACATGAATCTGCTTGGCTGGAGGTACGCAGGGCGACTCGTCCAGGTAGGTTAGAACGAATAATTGTGGTGACAATACTCGCTTCTGGACGTTGTGTGGAAATAATTAGATGAATACCGGCGGCTCTTGCCATTGCGCCTAAACGTTTGATACTTTGTTCTAAGATGGTGCGAATTTCTTTTTCTGCCATAAAATCGGCATATTCATCAAATATACAGACAATACGCGGTAAAGCTGGGGAAGAACGTTGATTATAGGTGGTTAAATCTGCACATTTAGCTTTTTCAAATTTTTGATAACGAGATTCCATTTCTGCAACTAGTTCCTGCATTAATTCTACGGCGCGATCGCTATCTTTGACAACTGGTGCATATAACGACGACATTTGTTCAAATTCGGGAAATGTTACCCGCTTGGGGTCAACTAAGGCAATTTTGAGATGTTGGGGAGAATGACGATAGATTAAACTGAGAAGTAAGGATCTCAAAAACTCACTTTTTCCGCTGCCTGTTGTTCCCCCAACCAAAAAATGACAGGTATTCGGATCTGATAAATCAGCCTCTAACAACTTTCCATCAATACCCACTCCAATAGCAATTTTTACGGGTGCTGTTGGGGGTAAAAATTGCTTTTGAATAAAATCTTCAAATTTGGCAATTTGTCTATCTTGACGCGGCAAATCAACACTGACATAACCAGCTTGGGGAGCAATTAAAGGGGGATTTTCTAACCCTAATTGTACTTGTAAATCTGTGGATAATTTCAAAATTGAAGGAACTTTCACACCTAAATGTGGTTTAATTTTCACCCGAATAAATGCCGGACTTACATCAGCACCATAATAATCTACATTAACCTTAAAAGATTCTAGAATTGCCACTAAAGATGCGCCAATTTCATCAGCATTAATAAATGTATCTTTCTGACTTTTAAAAGTATCTGAAAAACCTCTCTCCAAACCTCTCTCCTGCAAGGAGAGAGGCTTTGAATTCTCCCCCTTCCCTCGTAGGGAAGGGGGTTGGGGGGTTAGGTTTCGTGTTGGGTTTTCTAAATAATGTGAAAAGTCAGATGTATCTTCTTGTTTTTTGGAAGGTGCTATAAAATTGGGATTGTCATTATCTGGAATAACTTTATTTGGCGGTGCATTAGATTCAACATCGAAAAAAGTCTGACACTTTTGTTGTTGGGGACAAATTTCACATAAATGAGGTTGAGTTGTCGCAGGTGGTGGGTTAGGATTGGGAGATTCCCAATTTAACCATTCTTGCATTTGTAATAATTTATAGGGAATTAATTGATGAACTGTATTTTCTAGTTGTTCCCAAGAATATTTGTATTCTTTAAATTCTGGTAAAACACAATAAACAGCAGAATCAACAGGTGCTTTTTTCTGCTTCCACAACATATAAATATAGAGAGAGGCTTGTGCTAATTGTGCTGCTGAATCTACAGGTTGATAGGTTTTAAATTCTACAATACAAAGGCGTTTGAGTTCAAAGTTAAAAACCAGACAATCAAACTCACCTCTAATTAATTGTTTTGTCCCATTAGGTAAATCAAAGTAATATTCCAAATTGTGTTCTCCAGAAATAAAAGTATTCTGAATAACCGTTTCCGCACTACAATAACGACGATTAATTACTAACAATTCAGTAAACTTTTTAATTAATCCTTGTAAACCTTGCCAAACTTGTAGTAATACAGGTGCTTTACTCGCGTCTTTTGCAATTGCATTTTGTAAATAGGGAAAGAACTTAATTTGATAGAATAATTGTTGAATTTCCAACGTAATTTCATCTATCCTTAATTGTGTTGCAGATGGATTGAATAAACTTTTAAATCTGGGTTCAATCAGCAGTAAGTTAATAAAATCATCCGCTAATTTGTGGAAAACATTACCAACACCCCCAAGGGTATATTTAGGAGAGAATATTGATTTACTATTAAAATGGTGATTTAGATAAAATAGTCGCGGACACTCAAAAGCTAATCTAACTTTAGTGGGAGTTAAAGAAGAGTTTTCAGATTTATTATTTACCATATTAAATACACGACTGATAACAGCAGGATTGGATATTTCCAGTAAGCGACGATGAACAGCAGCGAGATAAACTGTATCCATTGCTGCATATTTTAACTGTTTTTGACTCAGGGGACGTTTTCCCCAATCACTGCTTCCTTCTTCTGCGTCTACATTAGAAAAATGGCAGAGTTCAGCAGCTAGAGTTTTTAGTTTTAAGTTGGTAGTTTGTAAAACTTCTTTGGTGATTTTTCTAGCTATTTTGAAGGTACAGGTCACATTTTCTGCTAGTTCTTTTCCTAGATATTTTAAATCAAAACCAGCATTATGAAAAACTTTCTCAATTTGGGAATTAACCATGATTTGGTTAATGAAATATGCAGCCAAATCAGGTTTATCTAAAACATCAAAAATATAAGCAAATTCACCAGTTAAGTCTGTATAATCAGCCAATACCTGAATTAGTGCTAATTTTGGTTTATCAGTATACCAATCAGCAATTTCCGTATCTATCCATAGAGTTTTAGATAGGGACAGTTGGAAAATTTGCTTGTAAATTTCAGAAGATTCTGTCAGGTAGTGCATTGGCTGATCATTTTATAAAAAACAAGTGAATTTAAGCAATTAAACAAATTAATCGATCTGGTAATTTAGCTTTTGGGTTCATAATCTTAACTTTCTTTTCTTGACATAATAGATCAATTAAATGTTGAATATCAGTTTCTTTCACATCAGGAAATTGGCTAACTGCTTGTGAAATTAGAGTAGTTACTCCCATAAATGCTTGAGTTTTGACTAGATTTAATAGGAAATCTTTAACAGGTCTTAAATCTTTTTTACCGGTTCCATTTGTAGTTGGTGGTTTATCTGGTTTAGAAACAATACCTAAATCTTGTAATAAAGTACATTTATGTAAAATCTCAGCTTCATTAATTAAAGTTTCTAGTCTTTGTAAATTAATCGTTTTTCCACCAATTACTAACTCTTGAGATTTGGCAGAATTTACCAAACTTTGATATGTTGCTAAGTAGTGAATAGAAGACAGACTTGGTTTAATATGAACATGATTAGTATTCGTAAAAATCTGCCTATAGAGTTGATTTCCAGCCAGATTTGGTTTTCCTAAATCTCCAGCACGGATTAAGTGCATAGTTTGACAGAGATTTTTTTGAATTACTATTTGACAAGCATTCATTACATGATAAAAACTGGTCATATTGGAGTCTTCTGTCCAAACTATACCCAATTTTTGCCGATTTGTAGGATGTTGATAACTCAAGGAATAACTAGCATATTTTCCGCTTAAAAGTTTAGACTTAACTCCCTGTATTTTTAAAGTAGATATAGACTGCTGCAACATCTGAATTAAATCAGGTGATGATAACAAAGAAATCTTGGTAATTTTCCCCTGGCTTTTTGTATATTCGTGCTGCCATAATAATTGAAATTCTGCTTGAATTGTATCTTGATCATTTAGAGGTGGTGCTGGAAGAATAATTATAGGTTTAGGAACAGTTTTTGCATTGGGTGTTGTCACCTTTATTTGTATTGTAACTGGTTCGGGCTTTGGTTTTTCATCTAATAATGAACCTTTATATTTTTGATATTCATCACGACCTAAAACTAATGTATTTCTAGGCATAGTTTTACCACCAGGGGAGGTCTTATCCAACATTTCCCGATTTAGGGGAAAAATAGGAGATTCAGGTCTAGGATTTGCTAGTTGATGTAATGGCTGAAGTTGATAAGCCCAAAGTGCTTCTGCCTGTTCTATAGTAATACGTTTTAAATCAATTATTTTATGTATTCCGGCTTTATCTGCTGGGAGGATTCGATCAAAATGCCGTTTTAATGTGTTTGTAATAACGCTAATTATCACCAAGAAATTTTTTAAATTATCCCCATGAATTGTGGTGTTGACATTAAAAAAAGGTTGTATGTCTAAAAAACCTTCTGGTAACTGGGGCATAGTATCTAAATTGTCAAAACATAAAACAATCGGTTGGGTTTGTGTAGAAATTCTGCCAAAGTTTGCTAAGATATTTTTTGCAGCATCTTCTGTATCAATGCAAGTTTTGACCTTGATTTCTTGCATCGAATCTTCATTTAAATCATCACCACGCAGCCATTCACAAGCTAAATCATATAATTCTGGATTTGCGAGATCATGTAGCACTCCAAAAAACATATCAGGGTTATAAATACCTGTTTTTTTATAACTATCCTTGAGGTGTTTTATAAATTTTTGCCGATTACTTTGTAATGCTTCCCAAAAATTATCATTAAATATTCGTTGCTTGATATCACTTCTTGTAAATGCGGTTAAACTTTTCAACCACAACATTAACTGTGATTCTTTCTCCCCTTCAGGAACTTGAATTAAACTATCAACGGTGTGACGTAAAATATGCCGCCAGATATTACTACTATCAGCCCAATTACAGAGAATATAGGCGAAAAAGGCTTTTCGGTTAAGAGTACGTTTAAGCCGACCTAATAAATAACTTTTACCAGAACCAGACTCACCAGCTAATAAAGCTGTACGACTACGATGATCTTTACCTACTAAATCAAGTAAACCTTCAATTTCTATGATTGTCTCTTGATGAATTGACTCAACCATGAGTTTTGAATCTTGTTCTTCAGCCCAAAAATTAGTGGGCTTTAAATTAATCACGTCAAAAGGGTTGACCTCGCGTTTAATAATGTCCTTAATGTCTGTCATAGATACACATTGGTGAGAGGAAGAAGTGATGAAAAAATGAAAAACATTGGAAACCCTGTTAATTGACTATGATAAAGAACAGTTGTCCACCAATATTTTGAGGAATTCCCGCGTCAATTTGTTCTGGTGTATAAGCACTGACTTCTTGTAAGGTACTAAAATCAATTTTGTCACTTTTTTGCAACCGATATAACGCCTGATCTAAATTATCTCGTAATAAAGGCGGTTGTAACTTTTGCCGTACATGAAAAATTGGTAAATAATTCTCTGTACCCAATTCCCGATCTAATTTCTTGATAGTCTCTAAAATTTCTTCATCACTGATATTGCTAGTAATATCAGAATGTGATTCTACATGATCAGGAGTAGAAACTTGTTCTGACTTAAACCGCAAATTCTTCCGTAAAAACCGCACATAATTACCCAGCAAATTAAAGTCTATATTTGCTTTTCCTTCGGGATTATATTCATCCCGCAAAACTTCAATTCCTCTTTCCGTTAACCAAACTTCAGCCTTAACCCTTTTCATCTTGATTTCAGCAGCAATTAACCCCCGTTCACTCAAGGTTTTTAAGATTGCGTCCCGTTCATCTGATTTTAGCGATGAAACTTTGATTTCACTGGGGGCTATTTTTCCAGAACTCTTACCTATCTTCTCCAGTACCTTGAGTTCTTTATCATCAATAGGTAATTGTGCCGAGTCGAGTTTCAGTAGTGCTTGACCAGGAGGTAAAATCTTGACTGTGGCAATTTCGCGGGAATAGTCTACATATTCCAGTTCCCCCAAATCTCGACAAATTTTGGTTTTCTCACATTTAAAACTATCAAAAGTGCTAGAACTCAAGCCAGTACGATAATTGGGACATCCCAACAGCTTTAAGATGAACTTTAACTCTTTCGTTTCCATACGGTTAGTCTTGCTGTATTCGATACTTGACTACTTTAGCGCGAATCACAAAAAAATAGCACACAGTTTCCATATTAACTCTAATAAGAGCGATTTTTCACTAAAAACTCAAAATATTATCCAAGTTTTCACTGATTACTTTCTAAATAAAAGACGGATTTTTTCTAGAGTTTTTCTACAAGCTTCCATGACAGGAAAAAACTGGGAAGACTTGGATATTCTATCCATTGGACTTTTTTAGAAAAATTTTATACAGATATTAAATGAATTCCACCATATAAGGTATTACCTCTATTTCCATACCAAAACAATCACAAAATGAATACTGTTTAAACGAATGGTATGAACTGCAAATAAAACATGAAAATCTAAAAAGTAAACATCATACCAAAGACAAAAACTAAAATAGACCTGATTTCTCTCTGCACCTCCGCGTCTCTGAGTGAGAAAAAATTATAGAGTAGAATAAAAACCGGCGTTGGTGAATTGGGGTATGAAAGTCGAAAATTCCATCTCTCAAACCCTTACTCTCTGCGCCTGGAGCGTCTCTGCGTGTTCGCGCAGCGTGCCGTAGGCATAATAAAATCATACTTTTACTCAGCAACACCTAAAAACCTACCCTAATCAACAACTTGCTAAAATCAAATTCCACTCATCTTGAGACAAAGGTATTACCTCTATTTCCATACCAAAACAATCACAAGCTGCGACTATTAAAGCCTTAATTATTGTTTCTTGATTGATAGTTTGGGGAAATTGGATAGGATGAAAAAACTCTTGATTAAATACCTTTGCAAACAACTCCGGATCTGGATTTAACCGCATAGACCCATGCTGAAGAACTGCGTCACATTTCCGTAATTGAGCGCTACCAATCAGTTTAGAACCATTTGCTAAGACTAAATCTGCACCTGTGGCTGTTCCAAAACAATTAGGATTGTGAATATAACCGCGTCCAGCTTGACCATAGTACAATTCTATATCGAGCGATCGCCATCCTTGAATCAAAAACTCACAAATCTGCCCATACACATCCAAACGATTTCCCCTCAGTCCAGACGTGACCACAGAGTAAGTTAAATCACCTTGATGCAAAACAGCCCTACCACCTGTAGGACGACGCACCAAATCTAATTTCTCCCCTTTCCACCGCAAACCTTGCCAAAATTCAGGATATTGACGTTGATGATAACCCAAAGAAATTGCGGGTGGCGACCAAGTATAAAAACGCAAAGTTGGCGGATGTTGTCCCGACTCATGTTGTGCTAATAACCAGCGGTCTATAGCCATCTGAACATCACCAGCGGCTGCTAAAATGGGAATAAGTCGCCACACCTGCGAATCAGGCATTAAATATCACATCCCTCAACTAAAATTATCGAAACCTAAATTGCACCAAACTCAGATTGCAGATATTCATCATTATCATCAGCGATAGTCGCAACAATAGTAATGATGCGGGAAACTTCCCCTGGTGACAACTCCGCTAAAGTGCGGGTAGAAATCACCACCACCTGATGGTCAATAATGCCAAAGCGGGCTTCAAAGGTACTTACACAATTTAACTCTAAGAGATATCGTGTCAATCTGGCTTCATCTTGTACAGGTAACTTTAGCACCGCAGCCCAAACTGTGATCGTATCTTCATCAGTAATTCCCGTTAACTGCACAAATACTTCTACACTGCCATATTGGAATTTCCACAGATATTCCCCCTCAGAACCATGACTAACCATTGCACTTTGATCTTGTGCCAGGGTATCAATTACATTTTCAATAACTTCCACATGATTTGGGGCTGTGGTTTCTTGAATAACTTCATCCAGTAACTCATTTGGAGTTGGGGTTTCTAGGTAGCTGGCCATACAGATTTTTTTCTAAGTAATATAGTCACTGCTTTAATCTACTATTATGCTACCAAAAATGCCAGCATCTAACATACCTGTCTTCCCAAGTCGAGATGTCAGAATACGAGCCATGTCAATTACTATGACATAAGCTAGACTTATTGTTATGCAGTTAAAACTTGGTTAAATTCTCAATTATTTTTTCCCGGTTTCAGGGCTTCACATCCAGAACCATTAGATGTAAGTCACGTTTACCTTCATTGGGCTTTAACTTTAGGTAAAGATTTGTAGATTTATTATCTATTGTGTCTTATTAACGAGACTAAATGCCCATTTTGTTCATCTTACATCATTAAATTTCCGCTGTCGGTTACATAAACTACTAATTTTAGTTAAAATAGGTAATCCAAAGCAGTTTATTTTGGTGTAGCGCAAAAATTACTCGCTAGTTTAGCGTCACAAGATGTAAAAATCAGGCAAAAGGAACAATTTGCTTATTTTTAGCATCAAGGGATACGGAACTGTGAGTTAAATCGTGAGTTACATAATGTACGCAAATTCATCGAAACTCAAGTTGACAAATTAGGGTGCTATCTGTTGAGAGGTTCTAGAATCTGACGTAAAAAACCGAAAAAACCCCAAAAACTTTTTTGAGATTTTTCCGGATTAGCCAAAAAATCTGCGATTATTGTTACACTGATTTTAATAAGCACTATGAATATTAAACTTGATCACAGCACCCCATGTCATTTAACTTCCTTCTTTACCCTACTCATAAAAGAAGGTATTTCCCCTAATCAAATCGTTCTGGGTATTGTTCAACTAGCCACCCAGACCCATGAATTAGATGGGATGATGGCATCAGCAGATTGTTTACGGTTGCTACTGGTACTGATGCCAGCAGAAACCTGTGCCAAAGGAGTTTCTGAGTATATATCATCTTTAGCATCACAAGGCATTACCACATTAATGTTATTAGATGCTCTGAGCCTAGCTTGCTATGTTTGTGGACAATCAGACGAAGCTAACTTAGTCTACTTGACTTACAAAAGACTACAAGCTGATGCCATCATCTCCCAAATGCTTCGTGATTAAAAACTAAATTGTTAATTTTTCATCCTTTTTCTAATATCTGACTATTTTGAACTGAATTTATACTCGTACATGGCAATTTTGTACTAGATAGTTCCGTTTGTTCATTAGGCAATCAGTCGGTTTGATTAATATATAATTTTCTTGGCAACTGTTATTCAATAGCTGTTAGCTGTATCTTGGCTATGATTTGAATATTGCAATATTTCTTGTGAGTTTGACAGCACTGCATCTATCGCTTATTATCTGGGATGGAAGTCTCTAGCGGTGGGGTAATCCCCGCATCCATAACTTCTCAACTTTTTCTTTAACCCTGTTGATATTCCATTAAAGCTGGAAACTAAAATGGTTATCTGCCAAAATGCCAAAATATAAGATCATCAGCGGAACATTTCGGGAATTCTATATTTTGCAAGTGAAGCGAGCATTTGGTTTGCCGGATTTAGCTTAACCAACAGAAGCCCCACGTCTGACCCGATAGGGCCGCGGGGGATGAATGGCGCGTGAATTAACGACGATTTTCCAACCAACGCGACAGCAAGGAAGGAAAACATGGAGAGAATTCACAAAGTTTGTGTTATGAATTGAATATCTCGGCAAGGCGAGAGAATAGCGATAACCAAGCTAGATACATGATCATTTTTTTGATTAACCTTGATTTTGCCTTTGGAACGAGGGGTCAGCCTATCGCCTTAACATAAGTCTTGTTGTTCTCGAAGAGCAAAAAGCTGTTAACTGGGTAGGAAGCCTATACTTACCCGCAAGGGAAGTGTAGGTAGTTCACATTGATAATTTCACCTTTATTTCATCTGGGGTTGGCATCTTGTGAGATGAACAGTATCGAGCTAATCACAATGCTTACTTACTCTCCAAACCCAACCTTCAGAACCAACTTGCCAAAATCACCCCTATTGGCAACGGTGACGGACGCACTAGGTAAAGTTCCTATTGTCCGATTAAATCGAGTTCACCCAAGTTGTCAACAACATCATTTATATTTAAAACTAGAATCTTGTAATCCTGGTGGTAGTATTAAAGAAAAAAATGCGGCTTATCTGGTGAATGAAGCCGAAAAACAGGGTTTATTGCGAGCAGGTGGGACAATTATTGAATCTAGTTCTGGTAACTTTGGTATTGGGTTAGCAATTGTGGGCGCTACTAAGGGTTACAGGGTAATGATTGTGATTGATGCCAAAACCCCTGTCACCATGCGAAGAATGCTTAATGCCTACGGCGCAGAATTGGTAGAAGTGCCTTTAAGTGCTGCTGATGCTCAAGGTTCGATGCAGGTAGCAAGAATGACAAAAGCTCAGGAATTAGCCGCAAATATTCCTGACTCTTGGTATCCTTGTCAACATAAAAATCCTAGTAATACTGATGCCCATGAACTTTGGACGGCGCGGGAAATTGAAGAAGCTTTTGGTGGTGCGCCGGATGCTATTGTTATTGGAGTTAGCACAGCCGGACAATTAGGTGGTATTAGTCGCTACTTTAAAAAGTATTATCCCCAAACCAGAATTATTGGTGTAGATGTGGCAGGATCAGCAATTTTTGGTACTCCCAGACACCCCTACAAGATGACTGGACTGGGTTTATCTTTCGTTCCCCCCAATTTTGACCCACAGGTGTTAGATGCGGCTTATAGCGTGGATGATGCTTTGGCGTTTTCTGTTTGTCATGGTTTGGCTAAACAGGAAGGTATGCTTTTAGGTGCTTCCACTGGTGCAATTGTGGCAGCAGCTTTAGCAGATACCCAAAGATTTACTCAGCCTCAAACTATGTTACTACTTAATCCTGATCGGGGCGATCGCTATCTAGAAACAGTTTACAATGCTGATTGGTTAACAGCACAAGGAATTAACATCCTTCAAAATACCAATTTGATGGCAGCAATTGGGAATCTTCTACCTGTACCATGGGATATTGTCGGTAGGAGTCAAGTGTGATAGAGAGAATTTTTCTCACGCAGAGGCGCAGAGGCGCAAAGAGTAAGAGTTTATGGCGGGAATTTTTGCGCTTATTGCACACATAGGGTCGTGATGATATGAAATTAAAAGAAACTCAATCTCAAGCTGTTAGTTTAGGGAGTTTATGGCGGGAATTTTTGCCTTTGTCTCTCAGTGATGTAACTATGGCCTGTGGTGATCCGATGATGACCACTACATTGGCTTATCTTCCTGATGCTCAAAATAACTTAGCGGCTGTAGGTATTGCTAAATCTTTGGCGATATTTTTTGAAAGTCCGATTATTATGATTTTGCACGCTGCTAATGCTTTAGCTGGTTCTCAAGATTCACGGAAAGCATTATGGCGGTTTACATTATTTGTCGGTGCAGGATTAACTTGTTTATTGAGTTTGTTAGGATTACCGATCATTTTTAACTTTGTCGGGGTGAGTCTGTTGGGCATTCCATCAGCAATGTTAACTACAGTGAGTCAAGTATTATTACTAATGGGTGGTTGGCCATTTGCGATCGCCTGGCGGCGTTATTTTCAAGGGTTATTAATTTATCATGGTCAGTCTCGCGCTGTGGCAAAAGCCAGTATTTTCAGGTTATTTACATTAGCATTAGTCCTCACGGGTGGATTTTTCTTGCCCATATCTGGGGGTGTACTTGCTGGATTTGCCCTCATCAGTGGGGTGGTTGTCGAAGCAATAGCTGTAACAATTTTTGCTCGGCTTTCTGGTGCAACTTTACCGCCACAAATAGAACAACCTAATTTACCCCGTAACTTAGCACAGGTGTGGAAGTTCTATTTACCTTTAGCTAATTCTATGATGGTGGTTTGGGGCGGAAGGGCGATATTAATTAGCATTCTTGCCCGCGCTGAAGATTCGACAATTGCTATTGCTGCTTGGTCTGCGGCTTGGGGACTGGTTCTGGTAATTGCCAATTCTACCCGGATGGTACAGCAAATGGTGATTAAATATCGTCATCAAGTGAGCGATCGCCAATTGCTGAGTTTTGCTATCAGTGTGGGTGCTGCTTGTTCTAGCTTACTATTATTGATGAGTGTAACACCAATAGGCGATCGCATCGTTCAAAGTTTCATTGGTAATGATATTATCTTAGCTAACAGCATCAAACCTGTACTTTTAATCTGTACAATTGTGCCATTATTTGTAGCTTTACAAAATGCAATTCAGGGTTTTTTAGTTAGTGAAAACCGCACAGGTCATGTTAATCTATCAACATGGTTAGGAACAGGGACTTTATTAATAATTACCAGTTTTGCTATTAACAAGGGCATGAATGGGGCAATGGCCGCCGCTATGGCTATGATTACATCTATGTTAGTTGAAGTTACTTGTTTACTTTGGAAACGAGTGGCAAAATCACAGTAAATGTACTGCCCCTATTTACATGACTTTGTACTTCTAATTTACCTTTGTGAGTTTGGACAATAGCCAAAGTAATAGCTAAACCTAATCCCGAACCACCAGTATTGCGAGAACGATCTGCATTAACTCGATAAAAGCGCTCAAAGATGTGGGGAAGATCAGAATTAGGAATACCAACACCTGTATCTTTAATAGTAATTACACCTTGATGATCATTAGTTGTCAGATAAATATTTACTTCCCCAGATTCAGGAGTGTATTTAATGGCATTACCAACTAAATTCAACAACATTCGATAAATTTGACTTTCATTACCGTGAATATAAAAATCAGATTGATCAGGAATATGACTAGATAATAAAACTTGTGCATCCATAGCCATTGGCATTAATTCCTCTTCTACATCTGCAACTAAATCATTCAAACAAATTTGCTGTAACTTAGCTTCTTGTAATCCAGTTTCTAATCTAGATAATAATAACAAATCCTGTGTTAATGTTACTAATCTTTTAATTTGTCTCTTCAATGCTTTTTGAGTTTCTGGGTTAATTGAATTTGTTTCGATAATTGTTTGTAAAGATGTAATAGGAGTTCTTAATTCATGTGCTGCGTCAGCGGTAAATTGTTGTAATTGTTGATATGATTTTTCAATTGGCTGCATAGCTAAACCTGCTAACCACCAACCTGCAACACCAATAATGATCATAGAAGAGGGAATACCCAATCCTAATAACCAATGTAAACTATTCATATAATCATTTAATCGTTGTACAGTTCGTCCAACTTGTAAATATCCCCATAATTGATTATTGTTGATTTTTAAGGGCATTAAATGTAAATGATATAGTTCACCATGACGATTTTTGATATCATAAGAATGATTGAGGTGAATATTAGCAGGAAATTCATCGGGATTATTACCAATAGCCGCAATAGCTTCTCCTGATACTGTTAAAAATCTGAGATAATATCCTTCTGCTAATAAATTCAGTAAGTCTGATTCTGATTGAATGGGTAAACAAGATTGTTGTTTTAAACAAAGTCCTGGTAAAGATTTTTGAGTAGGAATAGAAAGTTTCCCAGGAATTTTTAACTCTGCTTTTAATTTATCCTCAAAAACCTTACCAAAAACTTCCAATTCTCGATCAACTGTGCGAGTAAAAGCTTGTACCATGACACTGTGAGCGATGCAACCACATAGTAACAAAGTTGATCCCATCACACCAGCATAGGTAATCGCTAATTTAAACCGAGAATGATTAAAGAGTGAATTATTAGGTATCCAACCTTGGATTTTACCTATCTTCTTCCTTTCTTCCTTCGTGTCCTTCGCTGCTTCGTGGTTCATTTAATTAATATTCTTATCTTTGCACTATCCACAAAAACGATAACCAAAACCTCGGATAGTTTCAATTGCTTTAGAAAAACCACATTCTGATAATTTGCGTCTTAATAATCTCACTTGTGCAGCAACAACATTACTCACAGTATCACTTTCAAAATCCCACAATCTAGCGCGAATTTGTTCATGAGTTAGTATTTGTTGAGGATGTTGCATGAAATATTCTAAAAGTTGAAATTCTTTAGCTGTGAGGATAATTGGTGAAGAATTTTCCACTGCTAAATTCACAACTGAAAAATTACTATAATCTAAAATTAAAGAACCTATTTGTAACTGCGGTGGTTGAAAATTTGGTAATCTTCTTTGTAATGCTCTTACCCGCGCCAATAATTCTTCCATACCAAAGGGTTTCACTAGGTAATCATCTGCACCTGCATCTAAACCCGTAACACGATCATTCATGCTATCTCTAGCTGTTAATAACATAATTGGTAACTGATTTTTTTGCGCCCTTAATCTTTTACACAATTCCAATCCTGACAACTTTGGTAACATCCAATCTAAAATGGCAATTTCATATCTTTGGGGTATTGTCTGCAAATAATCCCAAGCAGTCTCTCCATCTTCCACCCAATCTACTATATAATCGCGTTGAATAAGAGCATTATGAATACCACTTCCTAAATCATATTCATCTTCAACTAATAATAACCGCATAATAATAATTATATGTAGGACTGCACAGAGTAATTATCATCCGCGTTTATCTGCGTTTATCTGCGTTTAATTATTCTTAAAATCCTATTCTATGCGGTTTCATTTTAATTTAGTACAAGTAAAAATTAAAGGTGTTTTACGGAATATTTCTAGTTAGTTGTTGATTATACTGAAAACGGTTTATAGTTTAACCAAATATAGAACCCCTCTGGTAAACCTCTCCCCGCACCCCTCCCTGACCCTCCCCTACAAGGGAGGGAAAAGGAGCAGCTTTTATAATTGGAGAGGCTTTGAACTTGTTTTTTAT
>NZ_JADEWA010000282.1:0-7171 GCF_015207865.1 Dolichospermum sp. LEGE 00246 | reverse complement strand
GATTTAATCTATTTAGATTACAAATCGCTAATGAGATATCACTAATTTAATGTATACCACTACTTACTAAACCTCACAGAAAATTAATAAAATTCTCTTATAACCACAAATAATATTGATATTTAATCGGTAAGTTATCGCTATACTCGAATTTAGATATCGAAGTTATTCACCAAGAGAATTACATCCTGTGCATATCATCTGTATATATTGCTGTGATTGCACAAATATCCCCTTGATTTCTCCCTATTATTCGGAATTTAGGAGATCAAAAGTCAGGACTTAAAAGGCTTGTCAAATCAGGAGTAGAATTCCTAAACTTGACGATAAAAGTCTGATTCGTTTGGACTAAAAAGATTGTCTGTTCTGAATATTTAAAACCTATTAACTTTCAATCCTACAAGATTATATCAGGGTTAGTTATGAACTATCAAGCTTCTTCTGCTCAGAACGATTTTCATAGTGCCATCACTCCCGAACAGTTCAATCATATCATTGAAGCTATTGCTGATGGACGGTATTCTTGGGCTTGTGTGTTGATTTTACGTTGTATTGATTATAATCCAATTCACTATATCCCTCAACGGACTTACAGCCGATTAATTAAAGAAAACCGTCAAGGTTCTGGAACAGCTAATAAACCAAAAGCAGATATTTGAGTCTTTTGTGAATAGTCATATTTACAAAGATTCATGTCAATTACTAAGCCAAAAGGTAGAGTAACTCAGCAGAAAGTTATTCCCTAAAACTAATAATTTGGGATTTTGTTCCTATCTAGCCCCATGCTACATTTAGTATGGGGAGGTTTCTTCACGAACTATCCTATAATTATTAGACATCTCCAAAAAAGTAGAGACGTTCCATGGAACGTCTCTACAGGGTTTTCAGGTCAAGTATCTTTAATTTTTGGAGATGTCTATTGAATAATTTACAGCAGATTGCAGATTAATGAGGTAGAGGATTTAAGTTCAAAGCCAGACAGCAAGCTACAGCAAATTGTCATCAAACCCGGAACAAGAACCCCAACCCCCTCCAGTATCAAAAGCTTATCCTTTTCTTCCCCCCGCTGCGGGGGGATTTAGGGGGGTGCGATGAGGGGGCTAAGATGTACCTTATATGATTGGAAATCGCTGTAGTTTTACTTCTGAATCCTGACTGGGCGCAGGCCCTGCGCCCCTACCTCCTGACTGGATGTTTTGGTAGTTATTTAAGGTTAAGGAATATAAAATGAAAACCTTTGCAACTATAGATGGTAATGAAGCCGTGGCTAAAGTCGTTTACCAATTAAACGAAGTTATTGCCATTTACCCGATTACACCATCTTCACCGATGGCGGAATGGTCTGATACTTGGATGAGTGAGGGAAAACCGAACATTTGGGGAACTGTTCCTGCGGTGGTCCAGTTGCAGAGTGAAGGGGGGGTTGCGGGCGCTGTACATGGGGCTTTACAAACTGGTTCCCTGACAACAACCTTTACAGCATCTCAGGGGTTAATGTTGCTGCTACCAAATATGTACAAAATTGCCGGTGAACTTACACCTACAGTATTTCATATTGCGGCGCGATCGCTTGCAGCCCAAGCTTTATCCATTTTCGGAGATCATAGTGATGTCATGGCCGCAAGAACCACAGGTTTTGCCATGTTATGCGCTGCTTCTGTGCAAGAAGCCCATGATTTTGCCCTAATTTCCACAAAAGTAACTTTATTATCTCGGATACCTTACTTACACTTTTTTGATGGTTTTCGCACTTCCCACGAAGTCAATAAAATAGAAATATTAACAACTGAAGACTTACAAAAATTTATTCCCATAGAGTTAGTAATTGCCCATCGTTCACGGGCTTTAACACCTGATCATCCGGTATTACGAGGAACAGCCCAAAACCCTGATGTTTATTTTCAAGCTAGGGAAACAGTAAACTCTTTTTATCTCGCTTGTCCAGATATTACTCAACAGGTAATGGATGAATTTGCCCAAAATATAGGCAGAAAATATCAACTATTTGAATATCATGGAAATCCAGCAGCAGAAAAAATAATTATTCTCATGGGTTCTGGTTGCGAAACAGTTCATGAAACCGTAGATTATCTTAATCAACAAGGTGAAAAAGTCGGAGTTATCAAAGTTAGATTATATCGTCCCTTTGATACCCAAAGATTTATTGATTCTCTTCCCCAAACTACCTGCAAAATTGCTGTTTTAGATAGAACGAAAGAACCAGGGGCAATTGGTGAACCTTTGTATGTAGACGTAGTTACAGCTTTGGCAGCAAACCAACTTCACAAAATTCAAGTTGTGGGGGGAAGATATGGTTTATCATCTAAAGAATTTACACCAGCAATGGTAAAAGCGGTATTTGATAACTTAGATTTGGCAACACCAAAAAATAATTTTACTGTCGGCATTAATGATGATGTTACCCATACCAGTTTAGCATATAATCCCGAATTTAATATTGAAGCTGACAATATAATTAGAGCAATTTTTTATGGTTTAGGTGCAGATGGTACAGTGGGGGCAAATAAAAACTCAATTAAAATTATTGGGGAAGAAACAGATAATTATGCCCAAGGTTATTTTGTTTACGATTCTAAAAAATCTGGTTCTGTTACAGTCTCTCATTTGCGCTTTGGTAATCAACCAATTCATTCTACCTATTTAATTACTAAAGCTAACTTTATCGCTTGTCACCAATGGGATTTTATAGAAAAATTCCCGATATTAAAAGATATTATTCCTGGTGGGACATTCTTATTAAATTCACATTATAGCAAAGATGAAGTTTGGGATAAATTACCCACCACCATGCAAACAGAGATAATTAACAAAAATCTCAAATTCTATGTCATTAATGCCTATAAAGTCGCCCGTGAAGCGGGAATGGGTGGACATATTAATACAGTTATGCAGGTTTGTTTCTTTGCTGTTTCTGGTATTTTACCAAGGGAAGAAGCTATAGATCAAATTAAAAAATCTATTCGTAAAACCTACGGTAAAAAAGGTGAAGAACTTGTACAAATGAATATCCAAGCAGTTGATAAAACCTTGGAAAATCTCTATAAAATTACAGCTAAAGAACTGTCACCTGTCACCTGTCACCTGTCACCTATTCTCAATAATGCCCCTGCATTTGTCCGCAATGTATTAGGGAAAATGATAGTTCGTGAAGGTGATGATTTACCTGTAAGTGCATTACCTGTAGATGGTACATATCCCACAGGAACATCCAAATGGGAAAAACGCAATATTGCTGAAGAAATTCCGGTGTGGGATGCTGACGTTTGTATTCAATGTGGTAAATGTGTGATGGTGTGTCCCCATAGTGTCATTCGCGCTAAAGTATATGCACCAGAAGAGTTAGAAAATGCCCCAACAACTTTTAAAAGTGCAAATGCAAAAGAACATGATTGGCATGATTTAAAGTTTACCATTCAAGTAGCAGCAGAAGATTGTACAGGTTGCGGTATTTGTGTTGATGTTTGTCCCGCAAAAAATAAAGCCGAACCGCGCAAAAAAGCTATTAATATGGCAGCGCAAAAACCATTGCGAGAACAAGAACGAGAAAACTGGGATTTCTTCTTAAATCTTCCTAACCCAGATAGACGGAATTTAAAGTTAAATCATATTAATCAACAACAGATGCAAGAACCATTATTTGAGTTTTCTGGTGCTTGTGCTGGATGTGGAGAAACACCTTATATTAAACTTGTAACACAATTATTTGGCGATCGCATGATTGTCGCTAACGCCACCGGTTGTTCATCTATCTATGGTGGTAACTTACCCACCACACCTTGGACAAAAAACGCCGCAGGTAGGGGTCCAGCATGGTCTAACAGTCTATTTGAAGATAACGCCGAATTTGGCTTAGGTTTCCGGGTTTCCATAGACAAACAAGCCGAATTTGCCGCTTATTTACTCCAACAACTTGCACCCCATATAGGTGAAACCTTAGTCTCAGAAATCCTCAACGCTGAACAAAAAGACGAATCGGATATTTACTCTCAACGAGAACGAGTTTCCATTCTTAAAAGAAAATTAGAAGAAATTATCACCGCAGATGAACACAGATTAACGCAGATGAAAGAAGATTTTATCAGCGTTTATCAGCGTTTATCAGCGTTTAAAAATCTTCAATCCCTCGCTGATTATTTAGTCAAAAAAAGTGTTTGGATCATTGGTGGTGACGGTTGGGCCTATGATATTGGTTACGGTGGATTAGATCATGTCATTGCTAGTGGACGCAACGTCAATATTCTCGTCTTAGACACAGAAGTTTACTCTAATACTGGCGGTCAAATGTCCAAATCTACCCCTAAAGGTGCAGTAGCAAAATTCGCCGCCGGTGGTAAACCCGCAACTAAAAAAGACTTAGGTTTAATCGCTATGACCTACGGTAACGTTTATGTTGCTAGTGTAGCAATGGGCGCAAAAGATGAACAAACCCTGAAAACTTTCTTAGAAGCCGAAGCTTACGAAGGTCCATCCTTAATCATTGCCTACAGTCATTGTATTGCTCACGGTATCAACATGAGTACAGCCATGCAAAACCAAAAAGCCGCTGTAGACTCTGGACGCTGGTTATTATATCGCTATCACCCCCACCGCATTAAACAGGGAGAAAACCCCCTACAACTCGATTCTCGCACCCCTCGCATACCAATAGAAAATTCCATGTACATGGAAAACCGTTTTAAAATGTTAACCAAAATTAACCCAGAAACAGCAAAAGAACTCCTCAGAGAAGCCCAACTCGATGTTAACACCCGTTGGCAAATGTACCAATATTTAGCCGCCAGAAAATTACAATAAAGCTAAATTACGAGTCATACCATTTCTTTGTAAAAATGCGCCAAATTTTTTGAGATTTTCTGTCTCTGTGTCCTCTGTGCCTCTGTGGTTCATTTATCTGAATTGAATTAATATCAGGAGTCAGGAGACAGAAAGAAAAAATTACCCATTACCAAATTTATGAACTTAACTACCACGTATTTAGGTTTAGAATTAAAATCCCCTCTAGTTCCCTCCGCGTCTCCACTTTCCGAAGACATTGATAATATTAAGCTAATGGAAGATGCAGGTGCAGGTGCTGTTGTTATGCACTCACTATTTGAAGAACAATTAAACTTAGAAAAATCTGCACTTCATCATCATTTAAGCTATGGTACAGAAAGTTTTGCAGAAGCTTTAACTTATTTCCCAAATATCGCTAATTTCCGAGTCGGACCAGAAGAATATTTAGACCATATTCGCAAAGCCAAGGAAAAGGTAGATATTCCGATTATTGCTAGTTTGAATGGTTCTTCAGTCGGTGGTTGGACTAAATATGGTAAACTGATGCAAGAAGCAGGAGCATCAGCACTAGAATTAAATATTTACTATGTTCCCACTAACCCAGATTTAAGTAGTCATGATATCGAGCAAAATTATCTTGATATTCTCACATCTGTTAAAGCCGCCGTCACTATTCCTGTAGCCGTAAAACTGAGTCCTTACTTTACTAATACTGCAAATATTGCCAAACGTTTAGATCATGCCGGGGCTGATGGATTAGTATTATTTAATCGGTTTTATCAACCAGATATTAACTTAGAAAATTTAGAAGTCGAACCTCATGTACTTTTAAGTACCCCCCAAGCCATGCGTTTACCTCTGCGCTGGATAGCTATTCTCTATGGTCATATTCAGGGTAGTTTGGCTGCAACTAGCGGTATTCACAATGCCCATGATGTGATCAAAATGTTGATGGTGGGAGCAAATATAACTATGCTTTGTTCTGTATTATTACGAGAGGGAATTAACCATATTCAGTGTTTAGAAAAAGACCTACTGGAATGGATGAAAACCCATGAATATGAATCTGTAAAGCAAATGCAAGGTACTATGAGCCAGTTAAAATGTCCTAATCCTAGTGCTTTTGAACGCGCTCAATATATGAAAGCTTTGCAAACCTATAACCCGGATTCGGGTAGAGTTTATACACCATCTTAGTCCTGACTCCTGACTGGGCGCAGGCTCTGCGCCCCTACCTCCTGACTTATGAAAAAACGTATCGGTATTCTTACAAGTGGTGGTGATTGTCCTGGTCTAAATTGTGTGATTCGCGCGGCTGTGAGTCATGCCACAAGGACTTATGATTGGCAGGTAGTGGGTATCCCTTACGCCACCCAAGGGTTGCTAGAACGGAAAACAGTGCCGTTAAGTATACATGGTTGGGACTTACGCGGAATTGACCCTTTGCTAAATATGGGGGGAACGGTTTTAGGTAGTATTAATAAAGGGGATACTTTAGCTCATGCTGATGAAATATTAGCCGGCTATAAGGCGATCGCTTTAGATGCTTTAATTATTGTGGGTGGAGATGGTAGTTTAGATATTATTCATCAACTATCAGTTTTAGGTAATTGGAATTTAATTGCTATCCCCAAAACCATTGATCATGATGTCGCCTTTACAGAACGTGCAATCGGCTTTGATACGGCAGTTAATACCATTGTTGATGCCATTAACCGGCTCATATTTACCGCTGCTAGTCATGACCGGGTAATGATTATCGAAGTTATGGGACGCAACGCGGGACACTTGGCTTTACACTCAGGAATTGCCGGCGGTGCTGATGTGATTTTAATTCCCGAAGTCCCCTATACTATTAAGGGAATATGTAATCATCTGACCGAATTACGCGAACAGTGGCAAAAAAAATTCGCCATTATAGTTGTTGCTGAAGGTATATCTGTTTGTACAGAAGATGCCAATAATCCTTCTACTTGCACAACAGCTAAATGTGGTCAAGGTCAATATATTGCCGAAAAAATTGCCAATTGTAGTCATCACCTGATTGATACCAGAGTTTCTGTATTAGGACATATTCAGCGCGGTGGTATCCCCTCAGCTTTAGACCGTCTCACAGCCACCATGTTTGGTAAAGTTGCCATTGATTTAATTGCCCAAAATCAATATGATCAAATGTTAGCTTGGCAAAATGGAAAGGTTGTCACTTTCCCCATTCAATCCGTGATAGATAATAATCCCTCTCTTGTTAATCCTCACGGTGATTTAGTCCAAACCGCTCGGTCTTTAGGTATATATATTGGTGAATGAGGTAATAGGTAATAGGTAATAGGTAATAGGTAATAGGTAATAGAAAGATAAATAATCTCCCCTACCC